>JBKGYI010000001.1:0-22279 GCA_046546195.1 bacterium
GCCGGAAAACCTGCGAACTCTCCTCACTTTCCGATCCGAAAAGAAACAGTGAACCGGAGATTAAAAAAAGAGCCAGAGCAATTGTAACTCCAAAATATAAAGCCATCAGTCAAACCTCAATGTTTACAATCTGCCAGATAATAAAGATACCTATCGACTGCCAAAAAATTCCCAGACCTATCGAACCAAGACCAAACGGATGGGTTACAAAATTGGTCATCATCTCCGGCTGCAGCATATAAAAAACAAGTCCCAGGGCCACAGGCAGAAAAGAAATAATCGCGCCGCCAAGTTTACCCTGGGCGGTCAGAGCTTTAATCTGTCCCTTTAAAACAAGTCGCTCCCGAATAGTCGAACTGATCTGATCGAGGATTTCACTTAGATTTCCACCCACCTGGCGTTGAATCAAGACAGCTGTAACCAGCAAATCAAGATCTTCACTATCCATGCGCTCCACAAGACGGGTCAAAGCGTCATCGATTGATACTCCGTATTTATTTTCCTGAATAACCCGTCCAAACTCTTCGGAGGCCGGGGAAGCAGCCTCGGCGGCAATAAGATTAAGGGCCTGCAAAAAACCATATCCTGACTTTAAACTATTAGACATCAAAGTTACAAGATCAAGCAGTTGTGAATTAAACTTTGCCATCCGCTGCTTGCGCCGGAACAGAACATAGACAATAGGAAATACCCAGCCGAGAGCAAATCCGATCAAACCAAGAGAAGCCGCCCGACCACCTATAAAGACGGTGGCCAGCAGTCCCAAAACCGCACCAAAAACAACCATAACAACCAGGCAAACTATCAAGAACTCAGCCGGGCGAACTTTCAAGCCGCCGCGCAACAGCCAGTTCTGTAAATACTGCTGAATCTCATCACTGAGAGCAACATCGGAGACTTTATCAGCAACACCGCGTAAAAAAGTAGTCCCCGCCGCCTCCGCTTCCGCAGATTTCTGGCGGGCAAGCTGCTCACGGTAGGCCTGGTCCACATAAGGCCTGATTTTTTCTTTAAGGGTAAGTTTTTTCTTTTTTTCGCGGCGTTTCAGAGAAAAAAGGACAAGAAGTATGCCAAGGGCGGAAAAAACAAGGATAAGAACAAGGATAAGGTTCGCGGACATCGGTTATCCGGACTCCACAAATAGATCTTTCGGCAGTTCAATCCCTTCCTCTTTAAAGCGCTTGAAGAAAGAGGGGCGAACACCGGTGGGTTTAAGCTTGCCGACAATCTTATTGTCAACCATACCTTCCTGTTCAAAAGTAAATATTTCCGAGAGGAGAACAGTATCCTGCTCCATCCCCTGTATCTCAGCTATTGATATCACTTTACGACTGCCGTCCCGCAGGCGGGACTGCTGAACGACCAGGTCAACCGCCGAAGAAATCTGTTCGCGAATAGCTCGCTGGGGTAAATCCATCCCGGCCATCATAACCAGAGTTTCCAGCCGCGAGATAGCCTCCCGGGGATTATTAGCGTGGACAGTGGTCAAAGAACCATCGTGACCGGTATTCATCGCCTGCAGCATATCAAGGGCCTCTCCACCGCGACATTCACCGACAATT
Source organism: bacterium (assembly GCA_046546195.1). Classification (GTDB taxonomy): domain Bacteria; phylum T1Sed10-126; class T1Sed10-126; order T1Sed10-126; family T1Sed10-126; genus CAYTSZ01. The sequence goes on from JBKGYI010000001.1 coordinate 1,563, forward strand.
ATCCGGTCGGGGCGCATCCGCAGGGAGTTTTTTACCAGGTCACGCATTGTAACCTCTCCTGTCCCCTCGATATTCGGGGGGCGAGTTTCAAGACGAACTACATGTTCCTGCTGGAGTTGAAGTTCAGCCGAATCCTCAATTGTCACGATACGATCATCCGAGGGAATAAAACTGGACAGACAGTTAAGCGTAGTTGTTTTACCACTGCCGGTTCCCCCGGAAACGATTATGTTAAGCGCCGCGTCCACGCAACCATTCAAAAAATCGGCCATCTGGCGGGAAAGAGAACCAAATTTTATCAGGTCCTCAACCGTAAGCGGATCTTCAGCAAATTTACGGATAGTGACCGTGGGACCCTCAAGAGCAAGCGGGGGAATAATCACATTAACCCGCGAACCGTCTGGCAGACGGGCGTCACAATAAGGCTGGCTCTCATCAACACGTCGCCCCAGGGGTGCAACTATTTTCTGGATAATATTCATCAGGTGATCTTTATCTTTGAAAACAATATCAGTTTTAGTGAGTTTTCCGGATTTTTCAACAAAAACCTGGTCGACCGCATTAATCATAATTTCTGATACATCCGGGTTATCCAGCAGAGGTTCGATGGGACCAAAACCGAGGATTTCATTTATTAAATCATTAACAATAGCATTGTGCTCAGCCCGGGAAAGAGTTATCCCTTCCTCAGAGCCAACAGTAATAACCAGTTCCTCGATTTTAGAACGCAGGATATCCCGCTGATCATCAGCTTTTCGACCGCGCATCAGATCGGAACCGACCTGGCTGACAATCCGGGCGTGAACCTCTTCTTTTAGCTTTTCCTCGGGGGAGGATGGTTTTTCCCGGGGGCCCGGTTCCTGAACCCCATCAGTTTCACCTTTGGCTTTTTCAAGTCGCTGCAAAAGCGACATAACTATTCAACCCCATATCTATTAATAAAAAATGTTAGAATTAGCCACATAAAGATATTATATCAACCAGAGAACATCCTTCAAAATTAATCAGGGTAAAAATTTATTACTGGCTGGTTTTTACGACATAAGTTGCGGCTATTTTATCATGCCAGGTTTGCTGATTGGGATCCCACAGCGCCCAGAACAATCCCAGGCCCAGCGGTAAAATAGAAACAAATATCATTATTGAACGCAAAAAAGAAACTCCCGCGCTCAAAGGCTCTCCACCGGCGGTAACAATTTTCAAGTTCTGTAATTTACACCCCGGTGGCTGGCCACTCAACTGAAAAGCCGTAAAATAACCAACCGGTATCAACGCTCCAAAAAATATCATAATTATCAGCAACAATAACCCCGCCGGCGCGGAAACAATAATATTAAGCACAACTCCAATTGCCGCCATAATTGCCCATAAAAAGAAAGAAATCCCGTAATCAACTATTCCGGCAACAATTTTTTCACCAATCTCGGGCAGCCGGCCGGCAGACACAGTTGAATCGTTGTCTTCTGTTTCAGATACAATAAGTTCATCTTCCAGTTCAAACTCATCCTTAACAATTTTGCGGGTCAGCTGGAAGAGTGCTTGCGCAAACTCAGATTCCGGATGCGATACAACGACCGGCGTCCCCTCGTCAATGGAAGGCATCACAATCCCGCCCTCGCTGGGCAAACCACCGATTATTTTTTCGCCAAGAGCCTCCGCCACCTCTTCAAGCTGGATTTCAGCATCGGGAGTATTGCGGTTCATAACAATACGTACTACCTCCCGGGGCAAACCAAGATTGTCCATAAGGTCTAACATCAATTTACCGTTTTTAATGGTCGGCAGCTCAAGAGTAAGTAACAGCAAAACCAAATCGGAAGACTCTATCGCAGCAATTACGGGCTCGGCCAGATGAGACGAGGTATCAAAAACGATATAATGATAGTGGCGACGCAGGGCGCTTATTATCTTCCGCACGTCATCGCCGTCAACGTATTCAGCCTCTTCAGGACGGGCCGGGGCCGGCAATAGATCAACACCGGATAAATCATGTGTATGCATATAATTGTCCAGCAGGTCAAAATCAACATTTTCAACATTTTTACAATCTTTGGCAAGAGTGGCGATCATGGTTGTCGGTTTCATATCCATAAGCACGGCATCATCACCGAACTGCAGGTCGAGATCGACAAGAGCGACCCTTTTTTCCGTCAACCGGTGCAGCGCACAGGCAAGATTAACCGCAAGCAAGGAGCGTCCAACCCCTCCTTTAGTGCTGAAAACAGATATAGTTTTACCGGGGCGCTTTGATTTACCCGGCGCGCGACCGGCCATTATCTCGGAAAACTTTTCCTGGCGGCGCCGGGAAAGCTCCACGGTACTTCGAACAAGGTCAAGCAGTTCCTTTTCATCAAGCGGATGGGTCAGAAAATCATACGCTCCCAGGCGAACCAGTTTGTGCGCTTTGTCAGCCTGCTGTTCATCGGGAGCAATAATAATAATTTCAGTTTGTGGCTGCTCGGAAGCAACCTCTTCGACTAATTTCTTTACATTTTCAGGGAGGTCCAGGTCAAGGGCCAGCAGAAGCAGGTCAGGCTGCTCCTCGCGAATGATACTCCGGCAGATCTCGCAATTATCCGGTTCCCCAACCACTTCGACAGCCCGGTCATTAAAAAGCATTTTCTTGAGGGCAATTCGATCCTCGACTTCCGGAAGAGCCAGAACGATTGATATGTTTTCCATTTTTATTTCACTCTCAAGGTTTAATATCCCTGGTATCTCCGGCAGTTACAGGAAGGGTATCACTCGAAAGAACTTCCTCTGGTTCTGTTGATATTTCATAACCATCTTCGGTTAACTCCACTATATTCGCTGTTAAGAAAATTGTTATATTAGTATTTTCTTGAGATTTCAAATCCTGACTAAAAAACAACTTTCCTATAAGGGGTATTCTTCCGAGCAAAGGCACTTTTTCATTTTGATCTGCACTCTGTTCCCTGTTTAGTCCTCCAAGTATCAATGTTTGCCCGTCTTTTAAAGATACATCTAAATTAACCTGCCGGCGATCAACCTCTGGAGTCCTAACCACTTCTCCCTTAAACTGCTCTGTAACCAAATTAACAATACTCAATTTCGCACCAATATTCATCTGAATAATATCTGTTTGACTGATCACAGGCGAAACACTTAACTCGATACCATCCTCCGTCTTTTGAATATCCGGTTCAGAACGAATCGGCCGACCGTCTTCATCATAAAAAGTTTCTTCCCCGGCGATATAACTGATTTCATTTAGTATCTCCAATCTGGCCGTTGTACCACTACGTGTAGTAACACTTGGAGATGAAATATAATTTAGTAACCCTTCTGACTCTAACATTCTTAGCCGCGCACCTAAGTTACTAGCTCCTTTAAATAGTTCTAATCCTAACCCCTGTGCATCAGCATCAACTTCAGGAAGCAAACGTGCCTGAGCATTTTGATTGTTTATCTGGCCACTATAATTCCACGATATTCCCATTTCTCGCTCAGCTTCATCCGTCATTTCTACAAAGCGCGCCTCAATCCTGACCTGGCGGGTTGTCGGGACATCAATTGATTTAAGATATGTTTCTACTTCACCGACCTTAGAAACATTGTCTATTACCATTATCGAATTTGTTTCACGATCAATAAAAGTCGTCCCCTCCTCCGATAACATTTTTTCCACGTTATTAATTAACTCTCCCACTGAACGATGTTCCAAATCAACTCGACGGGTATAACTTGTCTCCTCATCGGGAACGTCAAGCCGGTCGAGCAGAATATCGATTTTATCAAGAACCTCAGTCGTGCCGACTACAAATATTTTCCCTATTGAGTCGTCGGTAAGCAATACCTCACCGTCTTCAGCAAGCAGCTCATCTATATACTGCTCAAACTCCGAAATATCACGATACCGGGGGGTGAAAACACGCAGTTCCATCCCCTCCTCGTCAACCTTACCAATCTCCCGCAGGATATCACGCCTGTCATCTCCCACTTCATGCGGCGCTATTTTTTCAACTTTTAACCAGAAACGGCGCACGCCTTTATTGGTCCAGACATGAAGACTGCTCTGTCCTGATTTTTTACCAAAAATTATAATCTCGCGGGTGTTTATAGCGCTGACTCTGACAACATCAGGGTCACCAACTACAACCCGATCCAGGTCCGAATCAACACGAAGTATCTCGGCCGAATCAAGGGGAACATTGATTAGCTGCTGATCTTGAGCAAACAAAAACACAGGCCCAAGAGAAACAATACAGAGCAGAACTAAAAATATTAATACTCCTATTTTTTTATTCATCGGTATCTCGGCACCCTCAGGGTCTGGGCTTCATCGCCCTGGATTATTTCTATCTGTCTTGACTCTATTCTGCGATCAATATCCTGGCCTTCGTCCGAACTGAACAGGGCCTTGTTTGTCATTCTGCGCAAACCATACTGACTGTCCATTATGCGGGGTCTTAAGATTACAAAAAAGCGCATCGGCATCCCCTGCTGCTGCATTCCCAGGACAAGGTTTGTTTTTTCCGCTTCGGTCAGATCAACCGCCATTGTCATACTCTCATAATTCATCTTCTGCATCTGCCCCTTCTTTTTTTCAGACGGAGGCTGAGTCTGAAAAACATGTTGCTCCGAAGCGTCCAGGGTAAGTATCTCTGCACCATCCGCTATTTTTTGCAAAGTATGCAGCTCCATATCTTCACCCACCTGGCGGGCTCCCGCTCCGATTTCCATAGGAGTATAAACATAGAGATCCACCAGGTCGCCCGGACGCGACATGTAGGCAACAGAGTTGTAGTTGGACACCGGAACCGAAACAGCTCTTTTATAGAGGGGAATAAAGTAGGAAAGCTGCATATCATCGTCATGGAGGTCACTTTGCCGAACTATCTCCCCGGCTTTAATATTGCGGCGCACCGAACGACCGGCAAGTTTTGTGGGGTCACTAACAGCATCGGGAGCATCAACCGGACGTCTTTCCACCTTAAGCTGGTCGGCGCGTAAAATGGTGTTAGGTTTTATAGCCCGGGCAGCAATAGCTACCCGCTGCTCTGTCAGATAAATATCATCTTTTGTTAAAATTTCGCCGCTTCCAATTCGGCGGCGGGCCATTTTCCCTTTTATCGCCTCCAAATCATCTATCACCCGCGGTGGTTTTTCATCGCTCAATTCGCGGCGCAGCATTGTTCTGTCAATCCTGGCCCGGGAAGCGATATCCTCGGCTGCTTCAAAAACAATAAATTTTTCCCGCAAAGCTCCGGCGGTAATCGTCTTCCCCTTATTGAGCGCACGAGATGTTACTTTCCCCACAGCATCTTCTTTGGAAGTCAGGACATCGGGATCGGGCTGGTTATCCACCTCTTTTACAGCCAGTTCATATTCCTGAATACGATGGTTAGCCTCAAGATCGGAAGCAGCGACTATAACAGGGAATGTTTCACCGGCGGTAAGATATAAAACAGCAAATATAGACACCCCCAAAAGCGAGGCGACAATAAAAAGAGCGACTGCCACAATAATCATCGTTTGTTTCTGCATTTAACGCTCCTTATCTCCTGGTGCATAAAAAATACATTTACCCTTTATAGTTTACTTTAGTTTAATATAGCACATTTTTTTCTCAAATCAAAGTTTTAACTTATTTTTTCGAAAAAACAGGAACAATCAAAGAACTGGTTTGCCGGGGATTTATTTTCTGGTTTCCCCTAAAAACACCTCTCTCCGGACAACGCTGGCGGATTCACGCGATAGTTACAAGCGCGAGAGAAAGATACGCTACACTTCGCGGAGGCAGTTACACAAATCACCGCGAGGCGAGTTTATGTTCCAGGCTCTATGGTTCTACAAAACCATCCGGCCCAACTACCGGATTATAGAGCATCAGATTATTATCGGGATCAAATTTATCCTCTACCCCGTCATTATTAAAATCATAAGGATCGGTGTCTGCTTGAGCAATACCGTCACCATCAATATCAACCGACGAATCGTCAAACTCTCCCAAACCATCACGATGCACCGGATGTTTCCAGACCCCATCTCCCGACTCATCCATCGCCCAGCCAACGTATTCTGCCTCATAATGATCAACCATCCCGTCACGATCAATATCATTGGGAGCCTGGATAACCCTCGAAGATGATATTGTGGTAAGAGGAATTGTAAAAGAACCGAGAAATGGGATATATATCCCCACTCCATAACGGATTCCCACCCGGGCCTCATATCCCTGGGCCCAGAACATATATTCGGCAATTTTTTCCCGACCGGGCGAAAGATCCTCCGTCATCTGTGTCGAGGCCAGTTTCTGACGCGAGCGCGGCTCCCAGATCTCAATTATCAATCCTTCCGAACCAAACTCCTGGTACAAAAAACCGCTGGCCAGCAGATTTACCGTTTCGTCCACAAGCGCCCGCTCCACCCGGTGCAGCGGCGCCCCCCAGGCGACATAGGTGGCCGCATGGTCCACAGCCGCGTTCATCACAGATATATTGTGCATCAAAGCCCCGCCCTCATAAATTCCAATTCCGATCATCAAACAAACAATAACAATCAAAAGCATCTCCACCAGCGCCTGGCCGCTATTTTCTCCGAAAATGTTCATCAATACAGATTCTCCCAGCCGTGGGTCGTGGGATCCTGGGGAGTGCGGTCGTATTTATCTTCCCAGCCATTGTTTACTGAATCGTAAGCTGTCCTCAGAGTAATTACGTGATATGTGAGTGAAGAGTTATCAACATGCCAGCGAGGAAGTTTTCGTTCGAAAAGTTGCGGGGCCGCTTCGGTACCATCTTCCCATATCTCGGGGGCATGATACCAGCCGTCAAACCAGCTCTCCCAGACCGTGCCGCTGATACCGTCAATATTTCCACAGTCCGTACTGCCCGGCTGATTATGGGGCCTATATATATAATACCCGCTGCAGATACCATTATTTATGTAGGCTATGGCCACAGTATCATCCGCCCAGTCAATTCCATCACCATCGGGATCGCTGTCTTCGCCGCCAAACTGGTAGGCGTCCTCCGAACCGGTATTACGATGATCGCGCTGAAAAGTTTCTGGAAAAGAATCATAACTGTCACAGGCTACACCCGCACCGGAAAGGTCATCTTTGCAGCCGTCCCGGTCCGCGTCATTTTGCTGGACAACAACCATCCGGCTGCGCACCGGTTTGGTCACTACAAGCTGACTGACCCCGAACAGGGAGATACCAATCGTTGTATCCATTTTAACCAGCACTTCGGTCCCATCGACTCGATTTATTTCTTCCTCCGGGGTAACGGATATTTGTTCGGGGCGGGCGATTAAAAATATAGTGCTCAGGTAAGAACCCGCTTCCTTCTCCACGGCATCCTGGATCTCGTCATTACTGCCGCCCAGGGCAGCCACCCGCGCTCCGCGAGCCACCCCGTGATAAAAAGTATTATGGATATAGATAAGCAGACCAAGATCGATAACAAAAAATACAAAAAATACAAAAACAGACAGGGCAAGAGCAAATTCAACCATATACTGGCCATCACGGTTGCGAAGCCTTTTCAGAACCATTCTGTCATCTCCGGAAGAGATATATAAAAACCCCGACCCCACAATGCGGGGCCGGGGTTTACGGTCAAAATTAAATTTCTGAGTTATTCAGTATCCGAAATCTCTGATTCTAAATCACTTTGTGCGTCGGTCAAGGTTTCTGTGTCAACGGTTTCTTCAAAAAGAGCCGTAAGCTGGGGACCGAGCGCAACAAAAACTGCGATCACAATTATCGCAATCAAACCAACAATCAGGCCATATTCAACCATGCCCTGACCTTTTTCAACAGTGAAAAGATTCTTAATAGCACGTAGCATAGCGCCACCTCCTTCCTGAGTTCTGACTTTCTTTAACTCTAACTACAAAATAGCACATCTAAAAGAGAGTGTCAATCAAACCACGTAGACTATTTATGTGATTTTTGTCACATTATAACCGCTTATTTCTACCACTTTCACTCCTCAATCCCTTCTTCCAGCTCTTGCTGATACTCGGGCATCGCATCATCACCGACTACATGTTCAAAAAAACTTTTAATAGTGGGTGCGAAAAAAACCATAATCGCAATAACCAGGACAACGGCCATGCTGATCATTAACACATATTCTACCGTCCCCTGGGCTTCGACAGAACTACACTTCATAATAATTCCTCCCCATATTCTCTCGTCAAACTTGAGAATATACTAAAATTACCAAAAAAGCAAAGAATAAAACCCGAAGGCACAACCTTCAAACTTCAGCCGGGCGATAAATTTATTCTCTTAAATTACAATACTCCGTCATCAAACGAACAATCCGGGTTTTTTCGTAATTCCACCGCGCTTCCAAAATACGTATATTACTGATAATTAACTTTTTTTCTTTTTCTCTCTTTTTACTATAGATACCAGCACTTTCAAAATCTTTTTTCTCCAGAAAAAGATGTTGGAGATGTTTATAGTTTAGATAATTCTCCAGCCCGAGGCGAAGAATATAAAGACTGTGATATAATTCCCTGTCCTTGAAGCCGGCCCCCCTGTATCGTCCAGCCAGGTTGAGATGATTGTCGAGATTGTCCTCAAGTCTTGTTGCCCACTCGAAATGAAGTAGACTCCTGTATCGATTGTTTAAATTATCATGAATATGTCCGATCTCGTTATGGATCTGTGCATAATTAGAAGGCAGACGGTTGAGATAATCATAGCGCTCTATTATCTTTTTATAGCGGGCTGCCGTCAGGTATGCATACCCGGTTTGGGGATACCCCTTCAGACTAAAAATACTATGAACCCGAGCTGCTTCGCCATCCAGCGACCAGCCAGCAGGAAAACCACCCTGGCGGGCTTTCCCGGCTCGAGCCCCGGACTGTTTCGATTTTAAATCGGCAAGCATCATCCGGTAAAACCCGCTTGCAACAACCGCCACAATCACCAGGATAATAAAATGAACTATTATCTTCCAGCTAAATTCCGGGAAAAATCTGTTTTTTACAGGCTGCGCTGTTTCTATTTTTTGCGGCCCGGACTTTCCTGTTTTTGACGCCACCCGCATCGCTGCAGACGCCAGCGCAACCACCAGCCAGAATGTAAAAGTCGAGGACATCCAGCGCAAATTTACCGAAGCAATATTCTGAGCCAGAACTCCCGCCACCGCACTGGCCATCCCAATTACCAGCCAGCCACTAAAACTGCTTTCGCTGCGCCGCAAAAATCTGTAGATCACCAGAAAAAAAACAACCATTGTTCCCAAAAATAGCGTCAACCCCACCAATCCGGTTTCCATCAGAACCTCAAGATATTCATTGTGACTGTGCAGGGTGTTGTGACTGACCCCGAAACGATGGTAAAACGGCGGTCTGTAGTTTGGAAATACAAGCTGAAATGTTCCGTGGCCATGACCGGTGAACGGTCTATCAAGAGCCGCCCTGGAAGCGCCCGCCCACATTATCCAGCGCACCCTCTGGGTACCATGCTGCAAATCAACCAGGGACAGGGTATCATCAACCAGTTCCTGCGGTATAAACAGATAAGCAACCCCCAGAAAAACCAGGCAGATCAACAGCATAATTATTATTTTTTCGCCGCTTAATTTTATCCTCTGCTTCCCACGAATAAATATGACGGTTAAAACAAGGAAAGTAACTCCGGCAACATTAAGACCAAGTAACGCCGTTCGTGTTTCCGTAGCAAGTAATAAGCAAACATGCCCGGCTGCAAGTGCTGCAAACAAACCCCGCAACATCCAGTTTTTTGTTGCCAGAATATAACCCGCAATTACGGGTAACGTTGTCAGTAAAAACCCGGCAAAAAAGTTTTTGTTACCAAATGTTGAAACAACCGGAATTTCACTGCGTCCCCACTCATAAAGCGGCATCTTCAGGGATTGAAAAAAACCGGGAACCAGGGTCCAGGCACAGACAGCAAATAAAACCCACAGCATAATTTTCAGACGCTGCCGGTTTTTTATCACTTTCTGGACCAAAAAATACAATAAAAATACCGCTAAAAAGCGGCCGAGTTCCTCAACGCTGTAATACCAGAAATAACTTACAAAAAATGTTGTGATCACCAGCCAGCCCAGCCAGAGAACAAGCAGGCCGTTTAAGGGATCAGGAACAAGCTCAAAATCCCCCTCTTCCAGGGCTTCCATCAGCCAGAAAGCAAACAGAACATACATCACAAGCTGGGCCAGCAGCGGTTTTAAAATCACAATTTTCTGATTCCCCTGCATTAGCAACTCACGCGGAAAGAACAACCGCAAAATATTAAATAAAATTATATTTTGCGGACCTATAAAAAAAACCAGCGGGACAACTATGACAGCAAACATAAGTCCAAAAAATTGCACCCGGTCAACTGTCCGAAAAAAACCTCTGTCCATCTTTCTAACTCCCTGTTTTAACTGTGAGTCACTCCGCCCGCCCCTAAAAATAAAGACCTGACTGAAATTTTAAAACCTGAAATCAACCGAAGTCATCAGACCGTAGGTATTGCGATCTTTGGCGTCCCGGTAGTCATCGCGATAAATTGAAAAATTACCCGAAAAACGTATTTTTATCTGTTTGGTAATATTATAAGCGCCACCAAAATTACCTGAATAACTGTAATTATCAGCTTTTATCTCACCGTCTTCTTTTTCTTCATTAAATTCCGCCGAGAGTCCGCCATTTATTTCCAACCGGTTTGAAAACCAGAGGACACCGCTTTCATCTGCTTTATTAACCAGCCAGCGAAAATCAAGACCCGGCTCATATTTCCGCCGTTTTCTTGCCAGAGCACCGTCGTCGGTACGACCGATCGTTGTATTCCAGCGAAAATTTGTGCTCCAGCGGTCACTCCAGCGGGTATTCCATCCTTTTTTAATGCTGTGATCAACGGTTTCCTTGTTAGCAGAGCTGCTGGTCCGCAGCGTGTAACGAAGACTCAGATTTGAATTATCTGTATTCTCTTTAAACCATCCACTGACATCATCCAGGGCAAGACTGTTATCGAGACTATAAGAGCGAGAACTGCTGCTGGACACTGAGTTATCAGACTGGCTTTTTTTCTGACTGTAGTTAACATTATAGCGCATGCGCAGTGGTGACCAGAAATCAAAGTTACCGCTAAAACTATGGCTGGCGCTTTTACTGGCCTGATTTCTCTCAATAGACAGTTTATCCGCCGAAACATCAAGATCAGGGCCCCGCCACAACCACGACAGATCTTTGAAAAGATCATCATAAACTCTTTTTATCGAAACTCCCTCGTTGAGATTTTCATAATTACCCCGCCCGGAGAGACTGAAATTATAACGCAAACTTAAAAAATCAAACCCACTCCACCAGCGGGTCGGGGTGGTGCGCAAATTTAATCCGGATTCACCGGAGATAGAAACCGATTTGTTTTTTTCCTCCGGACTAAAATTTTCATCAGCTTTCAAAGAAAAATTAAATGTCGGATCAAAACCATAAACCCCCGCCGGTTCAACCCGCAGATTCCCCGAACGAGATCGCGTAACAAGTCCCGAATAGTCGAGTGTCGTCCGCTTCAGATCATTGTAGGAAAAATCAGGGCGCAGGGTGATCCAGCTATAGGGTACAAAACCAAGATCAAGTGAAGCCCGCCGGGCGGTTTCTTCGCGATCACGTTCGGAAACATCCACTTCGCCCAGTGTGTTTTTTTGTTCTTTCAAACGCCGCAGATTGGTTCGGGCACTAAACGATACTTTATCCCCCACAGGAATATACCCGAATATCGCCTGCCGGAAGGCTTGTGAATATGTTGCTCCCAGGTTCCATTCCTTCTGATCATCAGTCCATTTTTGCCGGCGGCGCTGCTGATCAACTTTACGATTCTGTTCCTTCCAGTTAAAAGTGAAATCGGGGTAGAGTTCCGGAGTGGTCAGACCGGTTTTAAATCCACTATTTTCATCGCTAACTTTCCCCAGGCTATCATCTTTGACCCGCTCGATCCGGTCCGGAGACATCTCAGTGTTTTTATCGGACCAGTTAAAAGAAAAGGGAACTCTGATCCCCCAGTCTCCCGGTATTAAACGATTCACATCGACCGAACCGTTTAAACTGCGCTGATCCTCATCGCGGGCGACAAAACGATCCGCGGTAGAACTGTTTACAAGTCCAATCGTTCTAAAATCCCCCTCGGTCTCCCGTTCGCGGCCACTTAGTTTTATAAATCCACTCTGAATATCTGTTGTGGCTTTTAGCAGGCGGGCATCACCGCTTTCTTCGCGGCTGCCATCCAGGTAAAGATAGGTAACCAGCAGCTCCTGACCGCTATTTGCGCCATCAACTAAAAATTCATAGCGACCGATATCAAACAGACTGGGATCACCTTTTATATAACGATTACCCCGCCTGATAGTAGACGAATCAGCGAGGGTTTTTTCTATTAAATCCTGTTCAAGCACCCGAATGGGCAGAGAAACCAGGTACCAGTTATCCCCTTTGTCAGTTACTCTGTCGTCCGCGGCGGGGTTGTCAAGATCTATCCTATATTCAAAATAATTATTTTTGTCAGTACCAAAACGTGCATAAAACGTATCCGGATAATCCAATGCCGGACTGTACAGATAAAATTTGAGTTCATCATGGTTACTGAACTGTTCGGCTGCGGGGAGATCAAGATAGGCCCGGGCGACATTGGAATCTATCCCGGAGTTTTTTGCGGTAAGCGCCAGGGCTTGCGCTCGCGGGCGGGTTGAAGTAGAACGAAATTCATCGGTTTCCGGCGGCGGCAGGCGGTTATCTTCCGCGGAAGTCACATTCTTCAGAAAAAAATCATCCGCATCAGCATCGGTGCGCCAGGTTGTGCGCACAACTCCCATTTTTTCCAGCAAAAAACTACGCGGGCCACCACCACGGGTGGCGCTGCCCCCGGGCGCTTCATAAACAAGTCGCACTGTGCGCGAGTTTCTGAGCACATCGTCAAACGAGGGGGTATCCGAAGCGCTGGTTTTTAGAATACTGCCATTTTCATGAAGCGGGAGCCTGTAAAGGGTCCAGCCATGCGTGGTGGTATCACCAAGCAAGCGAGTATCGTGATTAATTGCATCGTAATGAATATAACTTTCAAACTGGTCAAGACGTCCGTTTTCATTTAAATCTTCACTATCAAGCTGTCCGTTATCGGCTCCAAAAAGAAAATCATGACTTTCAAAACCGATATCCTCCCCGGGACTGAGAACATCATTCCCATTAACATCTTCGGTTCTCAACACATCACTACGATCAGCATCCTCGGTTAATCTCCCGATGTCCAGGGCCAGAGTGCCCCCCGCATCGTCTTCGTTTTCCCATTTGACCCAGAGTTCCACATACTGGTAACCACGCAGATCCTCACCGGAACGCGAAAACTGATATTGAACCGCTCCCCAGTATTTAGAATCGGCAGTATCGAGAGAATAACCGCTCTCACGCATAGGAAATTTTACCCTCATACTGTTCTGATCATCATTGTTATCCGGATCCGGCTCGTGTCCTTCTTCACTTACTTCCTCAAACTCAACAGAACTACGCCCGTCAAGCGCAGTATCGTAATCAAGCCGGGAATGAAGCGGCGCATCAGCAACGCTCCAGGCGAGATGATCACGAGAAAATGATATTTGTTGATCGAGACCATAAAAATCATCAACAATTAACGAACCGGACCGGTTGGGATTACGGGTACTTTTAGCCCATTCCCCTTCGAGATCCAGCTTTAAATATCTATCAACCGGATAATCATCGAAATTATTGAACCCAAAAAGGTCTCCCATGATATCCTGGAAACTATGCAGAGGGCGCCAGTCAATGTCATACTCTGCAACAAGAGTAGTCTGGGCCTCTTCGCCGAGCCGGGGCAGACTGCTCTCTTCTTTTTCCTCGTTTGAAAGAGCGGTCGCTCCCACCGAAATATTATCCGATATATCAGCCTCAACACGTCCCCCTAAAAATGTCTCGTCACGGGTTGCCCCAACCCCTATCGTTTCATAAGTAACTTCTATCTCCGAATCTTCGTCTATATCCACTCTTTCAAAAAAGATAAGAAAACCCGTCTGATAATCGATACTGTAGTCACGATCACGCTGAAGTTTTTCACCATCGACAATTACTTCCTCACTATTTCTAACCACATTAAAACCCAGCATATAAGAAGATTCGCGAACCATCAATTCCTGATATATTTCATATTCTTGATCGCTTTCAGCCGGCGAGCCATAAACGGTGGGATTGGTTTCAGGAAGTGCATCATTTAAAAACGGCTCGGTATCCGGAAATCTTAATACTCCCAGCTCAAAATCTATGTGCCGGTCATCAATCTGCCCGTCCCCGGAATCATCAAGTCCCAGTAATTCAACATAGCGCTTACCTGATTCTGCACGTTCATTACCGGCCGAATCACGAATATGAAGAACCCGGTCCGGATCATCTCTAATAATATTTCTGCTGGCAAGCTGATAGCGATTCAATAAATGGTAACGCTCGTATTTATCCGATTCATTCTCGTCTTTTATCATAAGCGGATCCGGTTCTCCAAGGTCACCGCCATCGTATTCCAGTTGAACGGCAATCACATAATCACGGCGAATCGTTCGACGAAAACGAATAACTCCCGACTGATAATCTATCGTGTAATCATCACCGGGCTCCAGAATATCAAAATCACCCCGGTATGTATCGGAGCCATTCTTTACTTCTAAATCGGTCAGAGTGTTGGCGTCGTTATCCTCGCTGTTCTGATTATCAAGGTAAATAACTTCCGAATTTACTTCGACAGGTAGTTTGTCCGTATCAGACAGCGGTTGTTAATAAGTACGACGCACAGGATGAATATCAGCAACCGGTTCCGGAATCCGGCGCTGGTTTGACCCCTCAAAAACTTTTTTCTGAGTTTTTCCTTTCTGCTGACTGGCAATCGCATAAAAACGCATCTCTTCCAGCCCCCAGATACCAAGATCAATAGCAGAAAACCGGGCATCCGCGCTCAACCCGAAAACCTGTTTGTTGTAGGAAACAAAATTGGTACCGGGCAGCGACAGCCTAATATCACCGAACTGCGCATTAGCTTTAAACTGGGCAAATCCAAGGTCGTATTCCCGACCGTCATAATAAACCCGGGTTCGCTGGCGGTCAACTTCGGGCAGACTGTCGTCGTAATCTATCTCAATAGTCAACTGCTCGTCAAACACAGAACCGCGCACACGCACCTGCAACTGCTGGTCGACAGCTAAATCAGAACTGCTTGATCGTTCGGGGTCGTTAATATAATCCGTGTAATTAAAATTAAACTTAACAAATTTTCGTCCCGAGACATTAAGTTCGCTTTCCCCGGGCAGCTCAGCGTGGACTATCCCCTCATCACGAAAAAAGGGTCCCCAGCCCTCCCGCTCATCTTTTTTTTCTTTTTCATCTTGCGTTTCCGCCTCGGCGGCCTCCGCTTCTTCTTTCGCCTCGAGTTCCTCAAGTTTCAACAGTTCCTGCCATGACTCTTCAGATTGTTCCGCAGCATCCAGAGCTTCAGCATCAATTTTTAACCTGTATAATTCCGAAAACTTAATTCCCAGGGATTCCGACGGCTCTGCTTTCTCCACTAAAAATAACGGTGAAATAGCGGCAGGCTCTTCGGGCAGATCTTGCTGTTTCAGTTCCGGCAGCGAATAGTCTGCGGAAAATTCGGGTACCAGAGGAAAACTTTCGGCAAGCAAACTTTTAATCTCTGCCGAAAAACCCTGCGCATCGGCACGGAGAGAGATGGAAAAAATCAAACTAACTAATATAATTGTAGTAATAATAAAATTCTTTTTCATATTTATCCTGACTCACAGGTGCGATAAAGTTGATAAAAACACTTGACCGCGAATTTTTTAAAAGCTGGTTCTGGCCTTCAGCAAGCAGTCTGCTGGTTTTTATTATTCTTTTTTTTATCGGTGATCTGCTGGGCTCCACCGATAAGCTAATCGAACACTGGCCTGGTTTTTCTGTTTTAACCGAGTATTACTTTTTCCGGCTTACTTATCTCAGCTATTTTTTTCTGCCCATGTCAGTGCTGCTGGGCGGCTTCTGGGGACTTTGCAACTGGCGCGATACCAACGAATGGACAGTCGCCCTGACCGGCGGCCGCCATCCTTTCCGCCTGCTTATCTTACCAATCCTTTCATTAATAATTTTAACTTTAATAATGATCTTATATAGTTTCTGGTTGCTTCCCACGGTTGCCAGCAGGGCAATCTCTCTGCGCGACGTACAAATAAAAGGGCGGCAGGAAAAAACACCTCTCTTTGAAAACATCCATTTGCGCCTGACTGAAAGCCGCAGTATTAAAATCGGCTTATTTCAGCCTGAAGATAAGCTCTTAAAGAATATTGTAATAACAGACAAAGACGCTGCCCGTATTGTCAAGCGCTACGATGCTCCCCGCGCCGATTACATAAAAAATGAAGGCTGGCTCATGCGCGATATCACAACACGTATTTTTAAGCGGGGGGGCGAGCACACGACTACACAAAACGATACAAAACTGATTGCTCTTCAACCACCTCAATTTTTAAAAAGTATCCTGGAAACCAACCCCCGTTACAGCGACAAAAAACCCGAACAATACAAAAGCAGCGAATTGTTAAAAGCAATCCGCTTCCGCCAGCAGCGAAACATGGATGCCGGCGCCGAACTCGTGTTTCTACACTGGAAACTGAGTTTCCCGCTCAGTATCGTCGTCCTCGGAATAGCCGGATTGTTACTGGGGGTTAAGAGCAACCTCACTAAAGCCGCCGGGGTTGGTTTCTGCCTGCTGCTCAGCTTCAGCTACTGGATAATCTATAACAGTTTTATCGCCCTTGGAACATCGGCCTATTTTATGTTTTTGCCCGAAAATATCGGAGCCGCTCTCGCAGCATACCTGCCGGTCATTCTATTTTCCGGGTTAAATCTCTATCTCTCCCCCGGATTTTCCGAGTAACACCGGCGGCCTACTTAACTGCTATCCTTCTATATTTTTTATTACATCCCTGAAAATATATGTTTCTTGCAGATCCGCCGGCAACTCCTCAATAATCGCTGCCGCATCATCCTGACGATCCTGCTGGGCCAGTAGTTCAGCAACTACAAGCAACCATCTTTCATCCCTGGCAGCTCGCGGCTGGAAAAGACGCAAATACTCCTGCCGGAACATCTGACTGTTTTGCCCATCAAGACCACGCAGGCGGCGGACAAGAGCAAGAGCCGGCAATGGATTATCGAATTCATTCTCCAGCAAATCCGTATAACGCCCGTATGTGTTTGCTTCCAGCGGCCCCTGCAATGAATAACGCAACACCGCCATATCGGCTAACTCTTCATTTTTCGTCCTCCAGTCCGATTCCAGATACTGCTCTATATTAAGCACCTGCTCGCGGTCGGAAAATATATCCTCGCTCCTGGATGCAGCCCCGGAATAATTTTTGTTTTCCAAAACACGGCGCTGAAGATGCCTGTAATCAAGATAGTTTTCCAGACCAATTCTCGATATATAAAGTCCGTGATAACGTTTTCGTTGACCAAGATCACGATCGTTATAACGGCGAACCAGGTTGATATGATTACGCAAATTATCTTCTAACCGGGTCGCCCACTCAAAATGTAATAAACTTAGATAGGGTTTATTCAGATTGTGGTTAATCAAAGCTATATTATTGTGAATCTGCGCATAGTTGGGAGCATGGTCGGTTAGAATATCGTACATCCGATCCGCATCCTCATGTCTCCCCTGGCTCAGGTAAATATACCCAAGTTTGTAGCGGGTTGAGAGACTGTAGGGATTATATTTGAGCGCTTCTTCCCCCACCCGGGCGGCCCGGTTCCAGGACAGTTCGTTGCGCTCGGCCATCCGAATCATCGTATCCATTTGTTTTAATTTAAAATCAGCCATCATAAGCCGGTAAAACCCATAGGTTGTGGCACAAAATATTAGCAGCAGTACCAGATGCCCGGCAATTTTCCAGGAAAATTCAGGCATAAATTTATACCCGGCCAGACGCGATTTTTTCCCTCTTTTTTTGCTATTTCTTTCAATCCCCGAAGCAATTCTAATCGCAGCCGAAGCAAGGGCAATAACAAGCCAGAAAATAAAAGTTGAGGACATCCAGCGCAGGTTAACAGAAGCCATATTCTGGGCGAGTGCTCCCACTACCGCGCTGACCATTCCAATCATCAACCACCTGTAAAAAGTGCTGCGATTTCTGTGCAAAAACCTGTAGACCACCGTCCCAAAAACAACCATGACACCAATGAAAAAGGTAAGACCTATCAACCCGGTTTCCATCAGGACCTCCATGTATTCATTATGACTGTGGCGGGTGTTGTGACTGACACGGAACCGGTGATAGAAAGGCGGCCGATAATTTGGAAAAACAAGCTGGAAAGTTCCGTGGCCGTGGCCGGTTAGCGGTTTGTCCAGGGCTGCCCGGGTAGAACCGGCCCACATTATCCAGCGAACCCTCTGGGTGCCGTGCTGAAAATCAATCAGGGACAGAGTGTCTCTTATCAGGTTCTGCGGAATAAAAACATACACAGCACTGAAAAATACCACACATATAACCAGCAAAATAATTATTTTTTTCCTGGTTACTTTTATCTTTTCTTTCTGCCAGATAAAACGAAAAGCCAGGAAAAAGAACACCACCGCAACTACCAGGAAACCAAGAAAAGCGGTGCGGGTTGTGGTTGCCAGCAGCACATAAAACTGGACCAGCGCCAGCACAGAGAGAACTATGCGAACCGGCCATTTTTTAGTCGCCAGAATATAACCAATGATTACCGGCAGAGTGGTCAGCAAAAAACCGGCCAGAAAGTTTTTGTTGCCAAACGTTGAAACCACGGGAGCCGGTGTTCGCCCCCACTGGTAAACAGGCATATCAAGATACTGCAGCAGACCGAGCAAAGACGCCCAGCTACAAACAGCAAACAGTACCCATAAAATCCATTCCAGACGAGCGCGGCTGCTAATAACTTTTTGAACCAGGAAAAACAATAAAAAAACCGCCAGGTAACGCCCCAGTTCTTCCACGCTGTAATACCTGAAATCACTGACAAAAAGAGTTGTGAGAAGAAGCCCCCAAATCCAGAGAACAAGCGGACCGTTTAAAGCGTCGGGAACAAGCTTGAATTTATTTTTTTCAAAACCATCCATCAACCAGAGTGCGAACAAAAAATACATTATAAGCTGAGCCAGCAGTGGCTTTAAAATGACAATGTTCTGATTTCCCTGGGCCAGCAGCTCCTCCGGAAATATTAAACGCAAAAAATTGTAGACAAGCACATTCTGGGAACCTATAAAAAATATCAGCGGCACAATAATAACTGCACACAGCAGGCCAAAAAACTGAACCCGGTCAACAGTGCGTGAAAATCCTCTGTTCATAATTGTTAATCTCCCGATAAATTATTTGCAGTTAGTTTAACAAATATTCATTCACCACGCTATTGTATTACTAACACAATCAGAATTTTTCGATATCACTTTGGTAGAAGCGATAAACCCATGGATTTGGAAGCAGATTATCAACCCACGGCAAAATCCAGATTATACTCATGCCCTGAATTTTATTCGTTTCCAAATAAAATCCTGTTAAAATAACCTGAGGTGAGTTTATGCGAAAAGAAAAATTTATATATGTGGTTCTGGTAATTCTGACATTTTCTCTGTTTTTCGGAATTTATCTTGCCTTCACCGGTGTCGACAACCGGGTTACAGAGGAAGATATCCGCTATATAAAAAAAATCCTGGACACCGAAAAAATAGAAAAATTTGACGGCAGTCAGAGTTTTCAGCAGGAACTTGAATTTATCAGCTCCGTCCAGAAAAAAATACTTAAAAAAATACCTCACGCCGGCGGATTAGCTCGCAATCAAACACGTGAACCAAAAGATATTTATCATCAGCAGCGCGGATCATGTTTTGACAGAAGCCGGCTTTTAGAAAAAATATTCCGTGCCCGCGGTCTGCAGACCATACATCTGGCGGTCTATTACACCGACCGGCGGTCAGCACCACTGGCCCTGATAACTCCCGGTAGTCCTTCCCATGCTGTCAGCGAGGTTTTAACAAAAAAAGGCTGGATCATAGTTGATTCCAATCATCGCTGGCTGAGTGTAACAAACCAGGGAAAAACAATATCAACATCCCGGCTGCAAGATCTTCATGAAAGCGGGGCAATTAACGATATTACCTGGCACCACAACCACGCACCTGATACCGGCTCCGGGCTGCTCCAGAAACCTTTTGTTGCCGTACGGGGTCTTTATTCCAGGCACGGCCAGTTTTATCCCCCCTACGACAGAATACCTGACATAAACTGGCGCGAGATCTTCTGCAATACCAGAATACTGTGTTACGGCTATCAATAATTTTTTTTTGAAAATCTAACCGGTAAAAATGGTTCTATTCCGACCGGAAGAGTTTTATCTACAATACACTGGTGAATCCATTTAGCAGTAATCGGGGTAAGCAGAATCCCATTCCTGTAATGCCCGGTGGCAAAATAGAGATTTTCAGTAACCGCGCTGGGACCGATTACCGGCTTCGAATCACGTGACGCCGGACGGTGTCCAACCCAGGTTTCCAGAAATGGCTGGTTTTTAATTGCCGGTAGAACCTCGGCGGCAGCAAACAAAAGATCATAGGCGCCACCGGCCCGCACCCGCCGTTCAAAACCTTTTTCCTCCATTGTCGCTCCTAACAAAAAACGATCCGGATAATGCGGCACACAGTACACATCGGGAGT
>JBKGYI010000002.1:0-21813 GCA_046546195.1 bacterium
CCGTTCTGGACAGAATAACGGAGAACCCGAAATTTTCCGAAAAATACAGTCAGGGTTTCGAAACAGTCGTTAAATAAGATTTTCGATCGCATCAGAAGGTAAACCTGGTCAAAAAACCATGCCCTGGCCCGGCCAGTTGAAAACAGGCTGGTTCATACAAAATCCTCCGTAGAAAATTCTTTTTTTGATTCTGTTATTTCCTGCCATTCTCCGGGAGCTAATCTATAAAAATTACAAAACCGGCCCTTGAAGATGTCGACGCTTATATTTTTTATCAGCCGGTTTACAAAACTCTCCCGGTTTACATGATTATCTGTTCCTAAAAAATAAGGGGTGTGCTTAAAATTATCGGGCCAGCTTTTTTCTTCCCAAAAAATACTGCCGTGCTGAAGGGTTGCTCCGCGCCGCTTCACCTGGGCGGTAGCCAGCCATTTGCGGTCCCCTTCAACCGGTTCGTGGCGCCCCGGTGTGGCCAGGCAGTCTGCGGCAAAACTGTTTCCTCGCCCCCGCTTCGAACCGCTGATTAAATTCAATTGTCGCGCTGTTCTGGTAAAACTGTCCCGGACAATTGCATAGAACTCCAGAATCGGTTTTTGAGCAAATTTGTGTGTTTTTGGAAAAAAAATCGAAAAGGTTATATCACCTGTGTGCAGCAGGTAACCACCACCTGTCGGACGAACAACGGTAGGAAACCGTTCGGCCAGTTTTTTTAACCGTTGAGGCGGGCGGAATTTTTGCCGGTAACCGATGCTGATTGTCGGCTCCTGCCAGCCATAGAGACGAAATGCCGGTCGTGGGTGGTTGTTGAACAGCCAGTTGTCAACCGCCATATTCAATTCTCCACCCAGGGGCGGATGAACTATTAAATCCCAGGTGGGCGATAGCATAATTGAGGTTGCCGGGCAGCACCGGCCTCATCAGGGCGAGAAACAGATGTGGTTTCCGGATAATTTTTAAACCGCTCGGGGTCATCTTTGGCTTCCGCTGTTACCCTTTGAAAAACATTGCTCACACAATCAAGCTCTTGCAGTGTTAAACTCTCGGTCGGCTCAATCATCAACGCCTCGTCCACAACCAGCGGAAAGTAAACCGTAGGCGGATGGATTCCGTAATCGATCAACCGTTTTGCAAAATCCTCCGCCGTGACCGGCAGTCCCTTGCAGGAAACTACAAATTCATGCTGGCAGGGTAGTGGATACACAGGCTGCAGTTCTTCGGGCATATTAGCAGCCAGGTAATTAGCCGCCAGCACCGCATCGCGGCTTGCCTGCGCCAGTCCCCTCTCACCCATTCGCAAAATATAAACAAATGCTTTTAAGATAACCCCTAAATTACCATAAAAACTGCGTATTTTCCCTATTGATTTTTCGGATTGTTCGTTGAATTTCCAACTGCCACCATCTTTTTCCAGGCACGGCAGAGGACGGTAACTTGCCAGTTCCTCGCTGAAAGCAACCGGCCCCGAACCGGGTCCGCCACTGCCGTGGGGAGCGGCAAATGTTTTGTGCAGGTTAAGATGTATTACATCGAAACCCATATCTCCGGGCCGCATCCGCCCGACAAAAGCGTTCAGGTTAGCCCCGTCGTAATAAAGTTTAGCTCCGCAGCCGTGGACTATCTCTTTTATCTTCAGAATATCGGTTTCGAAAAGCCCCAGTGTGTTTGGATTGGTCAGCATCAGCGCCGCGGTTTGCGGGCCGCATTTTTCTTTTAAATTATTTAAATCAACCCGCCCCCTCGAATTTGATTTCACTTCCACCGTTTCAAACCCTGCCATTGAGGCGCTGGCCGGATTGGTTCCGTGGGCGCTGTCAGGAACAATTATTTCAGTTCGTCCCAATTCCCCTTTATCCTTAAAAAACGCGCCAATAGCCCGCAGAGCGGTCCACTCACCGTGCGCACCGGCGGCCGGCAGAAAAGATATATAAGGCAAACCGGTCAACCGGGATAGTTTTTCCTGCATTTCGCCCAGGAGCTCCAGCCAGCCGGACAGTTGTTTTTGCTCCTGGCGCGGATGTGTGTTTGTAAATCCCGGCAATCCTGCTGCCTTTTCGGAAAGAAGCGGATTGTATTTCATTGTGCAGGAACCAAGCAAATAAGGACCACTGTTTACCCCGAAAGAGTTTTTGGCAAGCGCATGGTAATGGCGAACCAACCGCGGTTCGGGAACTTCCGGCAAGTCGGCCATCTGTGATCTGTAAAGTTCAGCCGGCAGGTTACGGGGTTTTTCGGTGATACTGTTCCCGAGCTCCTGTGACAGCTCAAACACAAGCGGAAGCTGTTTATCCTCCATGACGTTTCACCGCAGTAACAAAGTCGGCTATCTCTTCTTCACTGCGCCTCTCGGTTGCCGCACATATATAATAGCCATCAGAAAAATAACCGCCCATCCAACCGGATTTAGCCAGATTTTTCGTTAGTTTTTCCCCGCCGGTCTCAAACCTTATAGAAACCTCATTAAAAACGGGATCGCCCAATATTTCAAACCCTTCCCTCGCAAAAGCATCTTTTAAGAGCTGGCCGTTTTTATAGTTTTTAAATGCTCTTTCACGCAGACCTGAAGCCCCTAAATTAGCGAGGGCAATTGCCGCTCCTAACGCCATCAGGGCGTGATTGGTGCAGATATTTGAAGTTGCCCGCTGGCGGCGAATATGCTGCTCGCGAGTCTGCAGGGTAAGGACAAAACATCTTTTCCCCCGCCGGTCTTCAGTCTCCCCGACCAGGCGGCCGGGCATTTTTCTCATGAACTTCTCGCGGGCGGAAAAAATGCCAAGCTGCGGTCCCCCGCAATTAAGCGGAAGTCCCAGCGATTGCCCTTCCCCCACCGCCACATCCCAACCAAGTTCACCGGGCGGAGTAAGTAATCCCAGGGCCAGCGGGTTAACAGCGACTATCCCCACCGTTTTATCATCAGGCCTGTTTGATTCCCAGCCGGCCACCGCATCCGCACAACCGAACCGGTTCGGATAAGCCATGCAAACTGCGGCCGGTTTCTTCTGCCATTTTTTTGGGAATTGCGCTGCTCCCGCTTCCGAGGGCAATGCAATCAATTCCCAGCCTAACGGTTCGCCGTAAGTGTGCAGAACTTCTATCCAGGCGGAAAACAGGTTAGGGCTGTAATAAACTGTGTTGCGTCCGGTCTGATTAACCGCCATCAGCACCGCTTCGGCAAAAGCGGTCGCGCCGTCATACATCGAAGCGTTGGTCACCGGCAGAGCGGTAAGTTCAGAAATCATGCTCTGAAACTCAAACATTGCCTGCAGGGTTCCCTGATTCATCTCCGGCTGGTATGGTGTATAGGAAGTTAAAAACTCATCGCGACCCAGCAGATTATCCACCAGTGCCGGCACATAATGGTCATACACACCGCCACCCAAAAAACAGGTCAGCTCATCGACAGTAATGTTTTTTTTAGCAAGAGTCTGCAGCTGAGAAAAAACAGATTCCTCAGAAAGACCTTCCCGGCTCGGTTTGAATTTATCTTTTAATTTTACGGGTATATCTTTCTCAAGCTCAGAAAATTCACTAATCTGCAGCTTTTTTAAAATCGCCGCCCGCTGCTGTTCATCAAGGGCAAGATAAGGTGCAGCGGAAGTTTGTGAACTCATCTACTGGTTTTCAAGATACGCGGAATATTTTTCGCTGTCCATCAGGTCAGAACTATCTCCTGGGTTTTCTATTCGAACCAGTCGACCGTCACTATAAGGATCAGAATTGACTTTCTCCGGATTGTCTTCAAGGGAATCATTTCTGTCAGCAACCCGGCCATCAACGGGCGCATAGATATCAGACACAGCTTTCATTGATTCCACAACCATAAACGGTTCCCCGGCAGTGAGCTGTTTACCGGCTTCGGGCAGCTCCACAAACACAACATCTCCCAGTTCATCCTGGGCATGATCGGTAATTCCCATCCAACCGCTACCGGGATCAAACCACTCGTGTTCCACGCTGTAAAGCAAATTTTCAGGTATTTCGCCAGCCATTAAAAATCACTCCTAAAAAAAATATCAACCTCTGTCACAAAGTCTACAACCGCCCCCATCCCAAGTCAACAATCACCTACCACCCACCCTAAATATAATATAAAATAAAAAACTTCGATACTTCGAAAATTTTCGAAGTATCGAAATGAAGACATTAATATTTTTAAGGAGTGGTATTTATGAAGAAAGAACCAATACCTGTTGGGATGGATGAGAACGAATATCGGGCATCCAGGTTGCATTTGATTCTTGGCAGCTTAATTCGTTACCGTATTTATAAATTAATCGGTGAAGAATACGGGATTGACACCAGTGAGCTGGCTGATAGGACAAAAAGATCCCTTTCTACAATTTCTTATCACATCGACAAATTAAAAGAACTCGATCTGATAAATACGAAAAAAGAGGGTTTGAAAAGCCATCACTATATCAAGCGCGAAGATATTTATTATCAAGTTTTAGCCATAGAAAAAATCTTTGATCGCTAAAATCTACTTTCATACTTCGAAAATTTTCGAAGTATGAAAGTAGTGGTTATAGGAATGGTAGATTGGTGATTTTGGCTGGCTGGCTGGTGGTGGGGGATTTTACTTTTACCCGCTGGTTCAGGGATAGTCGGCTGTCAAGCAGGGCCAGGGCTATAGCGTGGTTCAGAGTCGGGCTATAGCCGGATGATGTTATGTAACCTGCTTTTTTACCAGTATCATCAATTAATTTTGCCTTCAACCGTGGGCTTCGGCGAGTGTTGAACAACAGTCCTCTTATTTTTCTTTTCAGACCTTTATTTTTTCTCTCCAGAAGTATTTTTCTTCCTTTGAAATCGTGTTTCCAATCTATAAAAAAATCCAGGCCGGCGGCAAGCGGATCTATTTCATCGTTTAACTCGTGACCGTGAAGTGGATAGCCTTTTTCCAGGCGCAGGCTGTCTCTTGCTCCCAGTCCGCAGAAAGTTATTTTTTCCTGGAGCAGTTTTTCAAAAACTTCCCTGCCCTCGTTTATTTTTAACCAGATTTCACCGCCGGCCTCGCCGCTGTAGCCTGTTGTGGCCAGCATCCCGGCCTCATTCCAGGAAGCACGAAACATTTTTTTGGGCAGCTCCAGGCCAATTCTCTCAAAAACATACGGAGCTTTTGGCCCCTGGATAGCCAGTAAAACAGTTTCTTCGCTCAGGTTGAGAACTTCAAGACCGGGCAGATTTTCGGTCAGCCAGTTGTAAACTTTTGCGCAGTTTGCTGCATTTACCACTCCCCAGATCTCCTCGGGCGAACGTTTATAAAAAATATCATCATCAAGACTGTAGCCCGTCTCTTCACAGATAAACCCGTAAAGTGCCCGGCCTTTTGAAGCAGCAGAAAGGTCGCGGGTAAACAGACGGCTTAACTTTCTGTCAGCCTCCGGACCTTTTATAACTATCCGCCCCATGTGGGAAAGATCAAACACCCCGGCGTTTTTGCGAACAGCATTGTGTTCAGCAATAATACTTCCCGCATCCCGGGGCATCTGCCAGCCGGCAAACTCCATTAATTTAGTCTTTTCAGGATACAAATCTGCAAGTGGTGATTTTTTTACTTCTCTATCCATTTACCATGCAACTCCTTTTCGGATGAAATTAAGCAACATCATAAGTGTAAGTGCCAGACAAGTCAATAATCACGCGGTACCTGGTAGAACCTTCCAATGGCCTGTCATTGTCGGAGCTTGAGCGGACAATCCAGGGGCTTTGGTTTTGATTCGGGAAACTCAAAACCGTAACGTCAACGCCGCTGGATTCCCGCTTTCGCGGGAATGACGCTCGATTGGAAGGTTCTGGGTATCTGTGGTTGGCCCCAGTCCCCTTGCGACCTCTAATCCTGCAAATACATGGATGTGTAGAAATAGTGAGAGCCGGGATAACCATTAAGTTCCGGTTCCTCCGGTTTCAAATATCATCTATATGCTTATTTTCGGGCTCGATTCGAAAAAAACACAGGATTATTGCTCCAGGGTTACAGTTCGCATAATTTTATCTGTTATGCTGACCATTACGGGAATATTTGTTATAATTTTGTTGTTCTATTAATCTTGCAAATATTTTTTGAAAGGGTTTTATTATTATGCAGGTTCAGGTTATGAAATCTAAGATACACCGGGCCACTGTCACTGACGCGGACCTTCACTATGAGGGCAGTATATCGATTGATAGTGAACTTGTGGAAGCGGCGAATATGCTCCCCAATGAAAAAGTACAGGTATTGGACATTAATAACGGTGAGCGATTTGAAACCTACGTAATTCCGGTCGAAGCTGGATCGGGCGAGATATGTTTGAACGGTGCGGCGGCACGAAAAGTAGAAATTGGTGACCTTGTTATTATTATTTCCTATGCTCTTATGGATTACGAAACAGCTAAAAAAAACACACCGCAGATTGTTAAAGTGGATGAAAACAACCGAAAATTAAATTAATACTGCAAAAAATAAAGAAAGAGATAAAACGATGACAACTAATAAAGCGATAAAAATAATCGCCCGGATCGAAGAAGGATTTAAAACAGAATGTAAGACCCGTGAACACAGTGTAATTATCGACCAGCCGGAGGCTGCCGGGGGCGAAAACGCAGGTCCCTCACCGCTGGAATATCTTTTCTTTTCTCTGGCCGGCTGTATTTCGGCAATAGGACGGATAATAGCAAATCAGCAAAAGTTACCCTTAAACGGAATGGATATTGAAATAAGCGGCGAGCTTAATACTGCCGGTTTGCTGGGCAAAGAAACCGGCGACAGAATTGGATTTCAAAATATTAATGCCAGTGTGAAAATAGACGCTGATATGAGTAAAAAAGAAAAAGAAGAATTTCTGGCGGAAATAGACTCGCGTTGTCCGATTTCGGACAATATTGCCAATGAGACCCCGGTGAACTTCAAACTGGGCTGATGGTTTCAATTTAGAACATGGTCTGAATTACCGGTAATATATCAAACTCACACAAAATTCGGGATACAATCCTAATTCCAGAATGGTCTTATACTTAAATCAGACTACATTTAAACCAAAATGAATATTGCTCAGATGTGGAAAAAACTCCCGCCGCCCTGCGGGCGACGGGAAAGGTATTTAGCAAATTTATCGAATGTTAATCTACTGTTCCCAGCAAGTATTCTAATATCGCCTGCTGGCTGTGCATGCGGTTTTCGGCCTGATCGAACACCCTTGACTGTGGGCCGTCCATAACTTCGTCTGTTAGTTCTTCTCCCCTGTTAGCCGGCAGACAGTGCAGGACTATAGCGTCATCTTTGGCGTGGGAAAGAAGTTCGTTATTAACCTGGTAGGGTTCAAAGGTTGAGCGACGAAGTTCTTCTTCCTCTTCATCTCCCATGCTCACCCAAACATCGGTATAGAGTGCATCCGCATTTTCTACTGCGGCGACGGGATCGGGTTCAACCACGATGCCGGGATTTCTTTTCTGCATCGGTTTAAGAACTTTATCGTCAGGAGCAAACTGTTCAGGAGCGGAGATGGTAAGTTCAAATCCAAACAGGCCGGCGGCGTTAATCAGCGAGTGACAGACATTATTACCGTCACCGAGATAAGCCATTTTTAAATTTTCATAGTTATCTCCCTTTTCCTCGGTCAGGGTCAGGACATCGCCCATTGCCTGGCAGGGATGAAGCAGGTCGGTGAGACCGTTAATTACCGGCGCTGAAGCTCCGGCGGCCAGGTCGATAACATCCTGGTGGGAAAAAGTTCTAATCATAATCACATCGACATAACGCGAAAGAGTTTTTGCTGTATCCCCCATTGTTTCTCCCCGGGAAAGCTGCAATGTTTCCTGGCCGAGATACATTGAAGTTCCGCCCAGGCGGTGCATGGCCATCCGGAAGGAAACGTTTGTCCGGGTTGAGGGTTTAGTAAATATCATCGCCAGCGCCTTATCCTTGCCGCGGCGCGGGGGGGCACCGGATTTAAGTTCCATACTGCGATTAATAATCTCTTTCAGCACCTGCGGCTGATAATCGGTCAAATCCACAAAATCCTGCTTGCTCATCTATCAAGCACCGCCTCTACGTCTTTTAGTCCATTTCCTGTAATCAAACAAACAACCGGATCCGGCAGTTCCGCTGCCGTTCCTTCGCGGGCCAGTTTACGCAACCCGGCTACACTGGTTACACCGGCCGGTTCGGCAAAAATACCACTGGCCGCGGCAAGGGTCGGAATATTGTCAAGAATCTCCTCATCGCTTACAGTAACGGCTCTCCCTCCGGTTTCCAGTACGGCTCGCACCGCTGCCACACCGTCACGCGGTTCATCGACCGCGATAGAATCAGCGCGGGTTGAGGCACTAACTGTTTCGATCTCAATATTATCAAGAGAAGCCCCACTTTTTTCAAGCTTTTTAACGGTGCGGGCCACGGCATCGGATTTTTCACTCTGGACAGCAACAATCACGGGCATCTTCTCAATAAGACCCAGCTCCAGCAGATCTTTAAAACCTTTCCAGACCCCGCTGATAATATTACCGTCACCGACAGGTACCAGTACACTGCCGGGAGCGGAATAATCAAGCTGTTCCCATATTTCCAGGGAAACAGATTTTTTACCTTCGCGGGTAAAAGGGTTAAACCCGGTATTGCGGTTAAAATAATCCTCTTTTTCACAAACTTCCACGCAGAGGTCAAATGCCTCATCATAGGTGCCATTCACCTTACGCACATCGGCCCCGTAAACTTCAAGCTGAGCAATCTTAGCGCGCGGAGCGGAAGCCGGGACAAAGATAGTTACCGGCATTCCACAGGAGGCGCCCATACAGGCCCAGCTACAGCCGGCATTGCCGGTTGAAGCGCAGGCTACCCTTTTGATTCCCTTCTCACGCGCCACTGTCATAACTACGGAACTGGCTCGATCTTTGAAAGAAGCCGACGGCAGGCGGGTATCATCCTTAAGATAGACATTTTGCAGACCGGTTTCTTTCTCAAGATTGGGGTTACGGTAAAGGGGAGTAATTCCCATGTACAGCGGAGGGATTAAATCCAGTGATTCCACCGGGAACAGCGCTTCATAGCGCCAGACATCACCACGCCGGTTTTCGCGCAGAGAGGGAACATCAAACACCTCCCCTATTGCCGTGTAATCATAGGTTAAGTTCAGATTGCCGGAGCATTTACGGCAGAGATAACCGTCATAATCCTGCGGGTGTTTTTCGCCGCACTCCAGGCAAATAAAACCGTTGTGGTGGTTCATCGTCTGCTAACCCGCAACTATTTCAGTACCGGCATCGCCGTCAAGCGCGGACGCCAGGTTGGCAGGTGATGTAATTATCGCCCGCTTCCCACCTGATTCGAGGAAACGAATCACAGCCTCGATTTTAGGCAGCATACTGCCGGGAGCAAAGTGACCTTCATCGATATACTGCTGTGCTTCTGCCACCGTCCGTTTATCGAGCTCTTGTTCATCGGGTTGGTCAAAATTAAGACAGACCCTGTCAACGGCGGTTGAAATCATGAACAGATCGGCATTAATATTTTTAGCCAGTAAAGCCGAAGCGAAATCTTTATCAATAACAGCTTCCAGTCCGGCTATAATACCGTCATCACGTCTGTATACCGGGATTCCACCGCCACCGACAGCTATTACGACCTTACCGTCGTTAATAAGGGCTTCAATTGAATCCTGCTCGAGAATCTCCTTGGGGTCCGGGGAGGGAACAACACGTCGATATCCACGGCCGGCATCTTCTACAACATCCCAGCCATCCTCCGCTCGCCGCTGCTCAGCCTCTTCTTTTTCCATAAAGGGACCGATCGGCTTGGTTGGATTTTTAAAGGCCGGATCGTTGTTATCAACAAGAACACGGGTTACGACCGTTACAGCTTCCTTATCAATTCCGCGTCGCTCAAATTCATTGCCCAGTATTTGCTGGAAATTGTAACCTATAGCTCCCTGTGTATCGGCCACACAGGAGTCAAGCGGCACGCTGTGCAAACCGGCCTCTTTTTTGGCCAGTTCGGCTCTCAAAAGAATAAATCCCACCTGGGGGCCATTTCCATGGGCCATTACTACATCCCAGCCCTTCTCTATCATTCCGGCAACATGTTTCATCGTTTTTACAGCTGCTGAATACTGGTCGGGCACACTTTCTTTACCGGCCTCACCCATCAAAGAATTACCACCGACTGCTACTACTGCTACTGGCATTTAAATTCCTCCTCGAAAAATTGTGTTTTTTCTCTGCAAAAAAAAATAAAAAAAACAACCATATTCTACCGGCGGTTATCCGGTAGAATATGGTTTTTAATCTGGGATTACACTAAAACTCAGCTACTCGACCATCGAAAGAGCCATGTAGGCTTTCTGAACATGCAGCCGATTTTCTGCGATATCCAGAATAATCGAACGGTCTCCCGAAGCAACTTCGTCAGTTACCTCGTTAGTTCTATCGACCGGCATCGGATGCGAGAAAAGACCGTCATTGGTCATTTGCATCTTTTCCTCGTCACAGATCCAGTCAGTATATTTCATCGCCTTTTCAATTTCCTCTTCCTTGTGGAACTCACCGCCACTGTAAGCTTCGGTGCTCATCCAGTTACGGGAATAGACGACATCGGCGCCATCATAGGCCTCGACAGGATCATTGGTAACAGCAAACTCCGTACCGTTTTCCTGGCAGTTTTGTTTTGTCCAATCCAGAACCTCGTCATCAAGTTCGTACCCTTTCGGATGGGCAACTCGAACATTCATGCCCAGACGGGAACAGATTAACATGCTCTCCTGGACGGAACAATGGGAACGGGCCAGTGCGCCGTGCCCCCACTGGTGAACGATCGTTTTACCTTTCAGATCCTCACCAAGATGGCGACGATACCCCATCGCATCAGCAAGGCCCTGACAGGGGTGAAAACGGTCATGAGCAAAACTGACCAGTGGAACGTCGAGATATTTGTCATATTCACGCAGTATCTCATCTCCCCGTCCGTAGTAGTCAATCTTACCCTCAAGAATACGAATACCGACACCACAACCATAACGGCTCATCACGCCGGCAACATCTTCAATAGTTTCTCCCGCTTTATCCTTGGTTTTCAAACGCATACTCCCCGGTTCAATGTAAAGCCCGTGGCCGCCAAGTTCAGTAGCGGCAATCTCGAAAGACTGACGGGTTCGAACCGAAGGATTGTAGAAGAACATTAAGAAACTGCGGTCCTTCATAACACTGGTAAATTGATCGCCGTAACGGTCTTTCTGCATATCCTCGGCCAGTTTGATAATCTCCAGGATCTCTTCTTTAGAGAGATCCTGGGTGGTTATCATTGATTTACCATTCAAGCTGCTTTTTCTGATCGTCATCTCACATCACCAGGCTCATAACAGCTTTTTGAGCGTGCAGCCTGTTTTCAGCTTCGTCAAAAACAACGGACTGCGGACCATCCAACACTTCATTTGTTACTTCATAACCACGATCCGCGGGGAGACAGTGCATGTAAAGTGCATTATCTCGGGCGAGAGCCAGTTTCTGCTCGTCGCACTTCCAGTCCTTGTTAGCTTCAAAGATTTTCTTCATCCCGGTGTCGTCACCCCGGGCAACATTCTCAAATTCTTCTTTGGAGCCCCAGCATTTCGGATAAACAACATGGGCGTCTTCAAAAGCTTCTTCCATGTCATAGCTGACTTCAAAGCTACCACCGGACTGCCGGGCGTAATCTTCACAGGCGCCTATGATCTCATCATCAAGCTCAAGTCCTTTCGGTTGAGCCTGGACAACATCCATTCCCATCTTAGAAGCCGCGATAATGGCCGAATGGGGTACACTGAGTGGTTTTTCATAGGAAGGTGAGTAGGCCCAGGACATGACAAATTTTTTCTTTTTCAGAGAACCAAGTTTCTCTTTCATTGTCATGATGTCAGCAAGTCCCTGGCAGGGGTGATACTTATCACATTCCATGTTAATAATCGGGATATCGGTCCAGCGGGCGAATTCCTGCATATAAGAACTCGCTTTACCGTAAACCCAGCCGGTCGGCGGGCCATACATTCTAATAGCAATTCCATCACCGAAACGTTCCAGACAGCGAGCCACATCCGAAACACGTTCGGTAGAGTACGCTTTTTCCTCCCCTTCTACCGCCGGGGTATAAATTTTGTCAGAAGAAAGAAAATGAGCGTGTCCGCCAAGCTGTGTCATCCCCGATTCAAAAGAGTTTCGGGTTCTCAACGACTGGTTATAAAAAATCATGTACAGTGATTTATCTTCCAGCAGGTGGGAATGTTTCTCTCGCAGCGCATAACGACGTTTAAGGTCAAATCCTACATCTAAAAAAGTATTGATTTCTTCCTGAGTAAAATCCCTCAAGGAAATATAATCTCTACCGTGCAAGCTTTTAGTTTGCATACACAAACCTCCTCAAAAAAATTAGGTAACTTTCGTTCACATGTTTTATGTGGTTCTCTTAAGAAAAGCGTGGGTAAACGCAGGCCAGGGATTTTTTGTTCACGTACCTGTGAGTTAGTCCCGGTTGTTTCTACACACACAACTTATGAGAACCGTTTATCTTTCGGGTCCGTGTTGCAATTAAAAAATATTAATGGATAGCAGCTTTGCCATTTGCTTAATAATCAAAATAGACTTCAAATGCGTTTGTGTCAAGAAAAATCTTTGTTTTATCCGGAAAAAATACTCAATAGCCGCTGCTTTCCGTAAATTATTACAGAAATTCAATTAAACTGTTCAGCGGCTGATAAATCAGTGCGGGGAACAAACCGCCGCTTAAAATTAATATCGCAGTAACCAGAGCACTGACCACCGCCAGCGGCGTCAAGCTGTTTTCAGTTAAAAAATCACCGGAAGACGGTTCCAGGAATACCTGGTGAATAATTCTGAAATAATACCCGGCTGAAATTAATGTTCCCGCCGCTGCTATTAAAACCAGACCTGGGTATCCGGCAATCAACCCCTGGCGATAAAGAAATATCCTTCCGAACAACCCGGCCGTCGGGGGCAATCCGACCAGGGCAAAAATATTAACCCCAAGACAGAACGACAGCAGCCAATATTTTTTTGAAAAACCGGCCAGATCAGGATAGTAGCAGCAGCCATCAGCGCTTTCCGAGGCAAATGTAATGATTGCAAAAACATTAACGGTCGCCAGAATATAAAGAGCAAGAAAATATATTACCGCGGTTTGAGCTGAGCCGGTTGCCACCAGCAGACCCAAAAGTGGATAAGCGGTTTGAGCGATACTGCTGTAAGCAAGCATCCGACGCAAATCCGGGGCGACAAGAGCCTTAAAATTAACAATTAAAATCGTAAAGGCTGCAAAAAACCACAAAAGCGGGTCAATTGAGAATTCACCCTGAGCTCCGGCGGTATTGAGAAGGCGAATCAGGACAATAAAAACCGGCAGTTTCTCTGCCGTCACCATAAAAGCGGCCACCGGTGCCGGCCCCCCGCTATATACTTGAGCCAAACAGTTATGAAAAGGGAACAAACCCAACTTCATAAACAGGCTTAAAATCAGCAGCAAAAAACCGGCGAAAACTATATAAAAATTAGCCTGTGTGTCGATTAAAAAATTATTTATCTCAAAACTACCGCTGCCAATAAAAATCAGGCTGCTGCCGGCAAGAAAAAAGAGGGCAAAAATAATCCCTGAAAAAAGATATATCAGGGCAGCATCAATTCCCGCCCTGTTCTTTTTAAATGTTGAAAGAAATAAGAGACTGAGAAAAGAAACCTGTGAACCGAGAAATATCATGATCAGGTGTTGAGTGGCTACCATAAAGGAAAGACCCAGGGTCGCCGTTATAAATAAAAAACTCCACTCCGTGTAAGAACCTATTAACTCTTCCCTGTTCAAAGAAAAAACAAAAGTCAGCCCCAGCCCAACCAGAAGTAAAACCAGTCCAACGCGGGACGGATAATCCGTATACAGTCCATGGAAATCACTCCCATGAAATATCCAGACGCTGCAAAACAGAGCCAGAGCGGTTCCCAGTCCACCAAAAATCAGATTGTGACGACTGTCCCCGGAGAACACATTTTGAAGCAAAATTAAAACAGCCGTACAAAAAAGAACAACCTGGGGTAGAATATTAGCCAGTTGCATTATGATTCACCGTCTTCACGGCGGCTGATTCGCCATATTGTCCCGGCGAAAGGATTGTTGGCCGGCAGCCGGATTTAAAATATACCGCTTCATTTAAAATCTGCTGCACAGTTGGTTTTAAGCGGGATAAAATTATTCCGGGGCGCAAACCAAGAACAAAAATAATTAGTAACAATGCAAGCAGCACCACCAAACTTATTTTTTCAAACTTCAGTTTTTTAGAAAAATCCTGTTTTATAAACCGGAGCAACTGCGCGGCGGAAATAATAAGCGCCGCAGCCGCGAGAACTGTTAGCAGCGGATATTGATTCAAACTGGAAGTGAATATCAAAAAATATCCAGCAAACGGTCCCGCCGGCGGTAAACCAGCTGCGGCTAAAACAGAAAGAATAACAATTAATTTGTAATAGCGAGGGGCCAAATAATCGTTCATCTTTTTTGCGGACCCGGGTTTTTTATCAAGTTCAAAAATAAACCCCAGTCCGATCATGGCAAGGGCCTGGACAAACCATAAAAACAGTCCGGCACTAATACCATTAACATCCATGCAGAATAAACCGAGCAGAACAAAACCCGGTTGGGCCAGCAGTAAAAACCAGGCAATAGAGGCAAGCCTTATCTCTTTTAAAGCACGCAGGTACAGATAGAGTATCCCGATAATAGCCAGGATAAGAACCGGTGAGGCCCTGTTAAAAGATTGCAGAGGAAAGAAAGGAATTAAAATCCTAACAAACGCATAAACTGCAGATTTCATGAGAACAAGAGCAATAATTAAAATTCGGATATTAAACTCATTTTCACGCAAAGACATCAGCCAGAACTGGAATGGGAACAGGCCGGCGCGAAGAAAAAACGGTATTCCAAAAGAAAGGAACAACCAAAATGAAATAGCGGGCGGTAGTTCGAGCTGATAAAAAGCGCTGATAGTGGATACCGCCCCGCCCGCCTGGTTTTCAGTTATTATATGAATAAAAATAATTCCAATCAGCAGCAAAAAACTGCTGGCCAGAGCCGGTAACAGAAGTTTGTTAAAACTGGAAAATAATTTCTTTTTTCGGGTATAAACCTGTAAATAATATCCGCTGATAAATATTAGTTCCCAGAAAATATAAAAAACAATTAAATCGAGGTTTAAAAAGAGGCCGTTTGCAAAGGAAAGAATAAAATTCAGGAAAATATAATCAATTTTTTCCTCGTGTTCCTGGTTAAAAATATAAATTAACGCAGCCGCAAAAATTATAAAAGAGTGTAGAATAACAAAAAACAGGCCAAGCCCATCAACACCTAACTCTAAAAATGAACCGAGCGGTTCAATCAGATACGGAACATCAAAAGCAAACAAAAACCCCGACAGTACACCGGCATATCCGGGCCGGTAGTTTATAAATAATATTATTGTCAGGATTAAAACAAACAGCGAGGAAAAAAAGGTAATGACCCGAGCAACCGGCAAAACATCAGCCGGTAAAAAAATTATGGCCAGCGCGGTCAGCAGGGGAACCAGAATAATTAACAGCGGGATCATCTTAAACCACCAGCAGTTTAAAAAGCAGAGATAGGATAAACAAAAAGATAATGGCCAGGGTTAACCGCCGCAAACAAACACCGGGGCGTGAACTATCCGAACCGGTCAGTGACGCCTTAAGATATAAAACCGCGGTAAAACAAATACCAGGTAAAGGAAGAATATATTTTTCATAAAAATCAAAAAAAACAGCCCCTGTTGTAAACAACGAGTTTTTACCGGGGACGGACAACAGTTGAGAAAGATAAAACTTCTTGCCTACAATTCGAGCTAAGGGCCCGGATTTCTTTAAAATTATTTGCGGTGATAAAAAAATATCTGCATAGACAAGCTTTACAATTGCGAAAGCTGATAAAACCAGAACAGCCCAGAAAATTAACCCGGGTATTGCAAGCAATTTTGAAAACTCAATGGTTGTAAAAAAACTGTAATACGTAAACAAACCGCCAGAAATTATCCCGGCCAGAATAATTAACATTACAAAACGACTGGCCGGGCCGCTTTCATGAACTCCTCCTCCCGGTTCGTTCTCAGACCAGAATACAACAAGCAAAAGTCTGAACAAGTTCAATGCACAGAACCATAAACTTAGAACCAATAACATCGTTATACCCAGCCCCCGGAAAGCAAAAAGGTTCCATAATTCCACAAGCAACTGCTGGCGAGGCCAGTAACCGGCTAAAAAAGGAAAGCCGGACAGACCGAGGGCGGCAATTAGAAACATGAAAGTTACAAGCGGTAATGAACTGGAGAGTCTTCCCATTTTAAATATATTGCTCTCCCCTTTCATGGCCGATTTTACCGCCGCTGTTCCCAGGAACAAAAGGGCAAACAAAAAGAGGTTGGTAACTGTCAGATAAACTGCCAGCTGCGGCGATTGGATTCCAAAGGCAACAAAAACAACCCCGATTTGAGCCAGAAGATTGAAAAAAAGAATCTCGTCAATATCTACGACCATAAGGGCAATTAATGAACCCAAAAAGGCAAACAACAAACCAATGAAGATAAAAGTGGGGGTTAAAAACCATATTTTATTAAACAAAAAGCTTAATCTTGTCAGTAAATAAACCGCAGGAAGTGGAATTATAATCAGGTGAATAAAGGAAAAGGTTATAAAATTAGATTTTCTGCCGGAAAATCTATAGCAAAGAGGGATTAGAAAAAAATAACAACAGCTAAAAACCAGCAGCAGTAACCCTCCAAAATTTGACCAGCTGCTCGCAACAAAATCTGTCATGGTTTCCGGGAAAATAAAATCAAGAGAACCTGTGGTAGCCAGCAAAAGAACAGAAAAAACAAACAGGGCCAGGCCGGCAAAACTATGGCCGAAAAAAACAGCTCCAGCGGGGCTTTCACTATTATTAGCGCGGTCGGCATTTTTTATTAAAAAATAGTTAAGGACCGCAATCAATTGAACCGCCATAAGAACAAGCAGCAAATTTCTAGAAATAACAACTGTAATAAGCAAAAAAACAGCCAGATTAAAATAGATTAAAAATAACTGCGATTTTTTGTCCGGAGTCATATTTTCAAGGGCAAAAAGAAAGAACAGGGTGACAAAAGATGTTATTAAAACAAGAAATAATCTTGAAAAACTATCCAGATAAAAAGCAAACGGCACGTTATGAACAGGTGATTCGAACCAGTAATAAATGGTCTGGTTCCAGGCAGTTTCCTGGTAAAAAAAGAGAATCCAGGAAATAATAGTCGAGAGAAGTAGAAACAGAAAACTCATACTACCGCTGAAACGGACCGTAGTTTTTTTTGAGGTAATCAGTATGCCAAACACCGCACCCAGGGGCAGCAGTAGTAGCATAAGAATCGCAAAGGTAATCAGTGCATCCATCTATTTTTCATCTCCGCAAAAACCGATTGTCGCCACTTGATTTAGCAATAAAAACAAAAACCCCCAGAGAAGCAGCACTTATTACTGTTAAATAGGAAAACAGCAAAAATACGAATATTTTTCCCAGCTCGCCGTCCATAAAATAATTTGCACTTACCAGAAAAAGATTCAGGGCGTTAAATACAACTATAATATTAATTAGTTTTATAATTAAGTTCTGACAGATTATAAGCCCAAGCAAACCAATCCCCAGGAGAACCACTGGTGTCATAATAAAATAATAGTACACTACCGTTCATCTCCTCTACCGGTGTTTTTACCAACTATTAAGAGGCGACAACCAATAATCGTTACCAAAAGAAGCCCGGCCACTACCTGGAGAAAAAATACATAGCGCTCGAAAAGCAGTTCGGCAATAAAAGCCGCTTCCAGTCCCCCGGCCAGCTCAAGCTCAAAACGGCCCGGCAAACGCCGGGAGAATTGAATACCAGAAGTTAAAACCAGTAATATAGATACGAACAGGATCACAGCAAAAAAAGAAAATCCGTTGTTAAAAAAATTAACACGGTATACTTTCTGTTCTTCCCGGCCAGCCATTTTCACAGCAAAAATATAAACAGCCAGCGATATCAATGTTCCGTTAAAAATCTGGACAAGGGCCAAAAAAGGAGCCTCAAGCAGCAAAAAGATACCGCTGGTTGCTAAGAAAATTAAAAAAAGTAGCCCACAGCTTTCCCTGCTGTTTTGTCGGAGGACAATCAATCCGGCCGGGAAAACAGTTAAAATGACAAAAATTAAAAATAGTAATTGATTCATCGTATCTAACCTTTTAAAAAATCTCGCCCGAAAAATACAAAGCAAATTATCCTCTCGCAAAAACTTGTTAACAAAAAATCTCCACTTTGGCTGTATGTCGCGCTGCTCTTACACCGCCCTGCAGCAGCATCAGCACTTCTTTGCGCCCCCGATTGAGTGTTGGCCGCCTGGCCGAAACAACGGGATTTTCGGGATATACTCAGTTCTTACTTTATCTATGTGATCGCTTTTTTAAAGTGACAGATTGATTTGCATGTTTTGTTTTGCTTCGCCCCCCCAAAAATAGAGCTACCAGCAAAATAACCTGTAGAATAAAAATAACATGCGGACCAGCATATATTAAACTGAAGATTGAATTAAAAAACAGATTAACCACGGTTAGTGGT
Source organism: bacterium (assembly GCA_046546195.1). GTDB lineage: Bacteria > T1Sed10-126 > T1Sed10-126 > T1Sed10-126 > T1Sed10-126 > CAYTSZ01. The sequence continues at coordinate 18,636 of JBKGYI010000002.1, forward strand.
AAAATCAACCGCCAGATTAATACGAAAGACAGCTCGTTGTTGACTGGATAATTAATTTTAAGCCAGATGAAGCAGTAAATAAACAGCAAGGTTTTAAAGAAAAACCAGAAAGGCGGAGCAAGGAACTGATAAAGTGAAGTTGTAGTTACCAGTTCCCAAAGACTCAATGCGGCAAAAGGCGGCCGCCATCCCCCCCAAAAAAATAGAGTTACCAGGCTTGCGCACCCCAGCAAACGAATATTACGGGCCAGTTTGATAATATTTTTAGCCGCCGAATCATTTGCAGCAGTTTTTTTTTGAAAACTGCGAATAAATCCATTCTTATTTCCAAAGAAAAAATTATTATCAAAACAAAATAAAATCAAAACAAACAGAAAAAAAGTAAGCGGCTGCTGAAAAGCAAGCCAGGGATGCTGTGTCTGGTGAGTCACAAAACCGCTCAAATTGAATGTCTGAGTTGAAATAACAAGGGTCATAATCAGCAGTACAAGAGCAAAGGCGCCAAACACGGGCTTTAAAATGGCGGCCTTTGAATAGTAATCAATATTTTTCACCGGCAATCGTGTTTCAGTTAGCAGAGGAGAAAAAAGTAAAAACTGCAGGGCAACAAATAAAAAAACAATCCCGTTTTCAATATCAGCCACAGTCTGGAGGGGAAAACTGGCAAGACCGGGGTGTAAATCAGACAAGTTCAAAACCGTGGGTCCAAAGGGAATAATAGCGAACAATAATATAGCCGGAACTATAGAAAAAACAGCCGTCAGATAAGAAAAATTGGATAGAGTAATATCCGCAGGTACTACCGGCTGGAACAATGGTTTTACAGCGGATACCACTGCGGCTTTGATGCCGGGTATATATTTGCGGCCAGAGATAAAACTTATCGCCCAGTTTTTAAACTCGGCCACAATAAAGGAAGCGACAAATAAAACTAAAAGAAAACACATACTCTTAGCAGCCACAGCAAAAAAGAAATAGAAATTTTGCATCAAAATCAACTTTCCCGACTAAAATCAGTTAGTCGTATGTTTATCAGCGATCAATCTCTTCGATAGAAATATCAAGACTGGCAAGGGTCAATTTTAACTCGTCGATTGTAATTTTTTTAGCTAACCTGGTTACTGCCTGGAGATTAAAAAAACCGGGAGACGTTACCCGGCATCGATATGGTCTGTTTTTACCGTTTCCGATCAGATACCAGCTCTGGGCCCCACGTCCAGTCTCCAGTTCCTGGTAGGCGCGTCCCTCGGGTAGCTGTGTTTTTTCAACTGTAGCTGAAACCGGACCGCTGTCCGGCATCTTTTCCAGAGACTGGTGGATTATATCAAGCCCCTGGTTTAGTTCCTCCAGGCGAACCAGAACACGATCGTAGACGTCACCGTTTTCTCCGACCGGTATCTTAAAATCACACTCTTTGTAACTGCAATATCTTTCAGAATCCCTGAGATCCCAGCTAACTCCCGAAGCCCGCAGCGCAGGTCCGGAAAGAGAAAGATCCAGCCCCTCCGTAATTGTGATTACACCACAATTTTTAGCGATTGCAGCAAAAGCAGGATTATCTGTTAACTTTTTTTTATAAAACTTAATCCGGTCCGGAAAATTTTCGAGCAACAAATCAATCTCCTCTAAAAAAACCGGGCCCGGGTCTGAACTGAGTCCTCCGATGGAAATCAGTTCAAAATCTATCGAAGATTTTCTGAATATACCGGGCAGCAGTTGGCGGTCTTTTTTAACTCTGCCGCTCAAAGCCAGGTTAAGCAGCGCAGTAAAATTTTCCAGCCAGTCCAGATGGGTCGAAATGCGGGCAAGCTCACTTATTATCGTCCTTAACCAGCGAGCCCGGGGAGGAACATCAAGCTCCAGCAATTTTTCAACAACCAGAGCGAAGCCCAGGTTATTAAAAAAACGGTTACGACTATCATAGCAATTCAAGCAGGGCACCAGCTGAAAATACGGTTTCTTTTCTGCTGTTTTTTCAAGTCCCCGGTGTAAATAACCTATTTCCGGTTCACAAGCAGTAACAACATCATCTTCCAGCCTTAAATGCAGCTCCATCGGAACCCCCGGACCGCTCAACTGGAAAAAACTCATATCTTTTCCATTTGCTTCGCTGCGATTGAAAACAGACTGCTGATTCATTTTTTATCCTTCTTCTTATTGTTTCGCAGTTTTCCGGTGCTACCGGGGGCCGGTCCAGGGTTATTGAGCAAAAAATCCTTGCGCAGCGGATAGCCGGAATTTAAACCGGATGTCAAAATCCTTTTTAAATTGGGATGATTTTTAAACGGGATCCCGAACATATCAAAACATTCTCGTTCCAGCCAGTCTGCGGCCGGCCATAAACTAATAATCGAATCGACGGCCTGGTTTTCTTTCAGTCTCAAAAACAGTTCCAGGTAACGGTTTAATTTAAAAGAATATAACCTGTAAATCAGCTCGAACCGCCTGGTTTGTTCGGGGTAGTCGACAGCCGTAATATCCGTAAGCCGTAAAAAATAATAGGGCCGCGTTTCCTTAAGCGCGGTGCAAACTTCAAGCAGATCTTCCGAACTCAAAGCTACCCGTATTGTTCTTGCGGTGGATATAATTTCAAACGCATTTTTGTCAAATATACTGTCTCTTATAAAATCACATATTTCTCTGCCGGAAATTTTAGCGGCTATATCGTTATTCATTTTTTAAACCACCGTAATATCTTCAATAATCTATTTTTAAAGATCTGTCCTATTTTTTGAGATGTTGTTTCTGTTTTGATTAATTTTTTCAAATCATTCAGACCCCGCTTCAGGTCTTCCGCAGTTGGCGGGCAGCCCTTGATTTTTATATCAACCGGTAAAATTTCAGATATTTTTTGTGAACTACCGTAGTCGGCAAAAAAACCGCCTCCAGTAGAACAGGCGCCAAATACTATTACCCGGCTTGGGGCTGGCATTTGACTGTGCCAGTTTTTCAAAACAGGAATCATTTTATCGTTAACCGGCCCACTGATTATCAACAGATCAGCCTGATCGGGACTAACGGAAAAAATATTTTTTGCAAATAAATCCGGCGCTCCGTTTGCAATTGTGCTGTCCAGTACTCCGGCGCAGCAAGCGGGAGCCACAACCAGTGGTTGCAGAGAATTACTGCGGGCCCAGCTTACAAATTTATCCAGCTGAAAATCTAAAATATATTCTCT
>JBKGYI010000003.1:0-21566 GCA_046546195.1 bacterium
ATGTTATTGAACTTAGCGGTGATCATCCGGTTCACCTTGTTTGTAATCGTCACCACGAAATTAGTAGCGAAGATGACAGCGTTACTGTTCATTGTAGCTCGGATCGTGCTGATGGCGCTGATTATTATATCTATAATCACAGTAACCCTGGTGACATAGTGGTGACAGATGACCTTGGACTGGCCGCCCTTGTTCTGGGCGCCGGTTGCCGGGTTATTAGATTTCGCGGGGAAAGAATTAATAACGAGCAGATAGAGCAAAGATTGATGATTCGTCACGCCGCCGCCCGTCAGCGTCGGGCCGGCAAAAAAACAAAAGGCCCGCCCCCGTTTACCGCCGCCGACCGCAGCCGGTTCCGAAAAAAGTTTAAAGAATGTCTTGCTGAAGAGTAAGTAAAAAACAGTCCTGAAAGGGTGACATAATTGCTTTGCCGTTGTCGCCGTTACAGGACCAGGATCTTGCAATCCAGCAGGTTTTGATTTCGCCATTGATTTTTAAGCTTCTTAGATATTTTTGCCGTTCTTCAAAACCGTTTGCTCCCTCTCCTGAACGGCCAATTTTGTGGATCGATGCCCGTCGCCCGGGAAAAGGTCTTTTTAGAGTGGACTAAGTTATTATTGCTGGGGTTTATGCAGGGATTTTATTTTTTAAGTATTCTTCCAGTGTTCCGGTATTCAGGAATATTTTCGGAAGCGCAAGATGTGCTGTGCCGATAATGAAGTTGTTTTCAAGACATGCGATAAGGTTTTCCCAGCCTTTGCCGTAGAGAAGTATGGGGTGTTCGGTTCCGCTGCCGGCTTTTTTTGAATCCCAGAAATACAGCACTTCTGTAAGCGTGCCTATTCCTCCCGGCATACCAAGGATTATTGATGATTTCGTTTGAAAATATTCAAGTCGTTCCCCGAGACTATCGACGCAGTGGTAGCTGTCCAGGTAGGGATTGGGATTTTTTTTAAAACAGGTGAGCCCGATCCCTGCTGTGGTAGCGCCTTTTTCTTTTGCCCCCCGGCAGACAGCAGCCATTATTCCCCCGAACCCGCCACACAGAATATTGAAACCAAGCCCGGCCAGCAGATGGCCTATTTCTATCCCCAGGCGGTATTGAGGCGAATTGGTTTTGACTCTGGCGCTGCCAAATACAGCGATAGTGTTCTTCAAGCTAACAACTCCGCGAGCATTTTTTTCACCTTTTTTTCATCGCGGGCACTGTTAACCACTATTTTTCCGTTCCCGTGGAAATGGATGGTCGGTCCCTCGGTGATGACGACGACGGTATTTAAGTTTTTCATGTTGATAACTTTGTGGCCTTCTGCTTCCGCCCGCCGGGCGATGCTGTCTAAATCTGGTCGCTCATCGCTTTGGCCCTGCAGGGTATAGGTGTCGTCTTCGGCGCAGTATTCATGGCGAGTTAGCTTAATAGGACTCATATTTATAGATGGGGCTCCAGTAATTTTTTTATCTCCATCACTTTCTTTTGCGGGTCGGGATTGTTATAGATAGCCCGGCCAATAATTTCATAATCGGCCCCCGCCTTTAAAGCCCCGCCAAATTCACCACCCTGGGCCCCGATTCCGCAGGAAACTATTGTTAGATCATCACCGACTATTGCTCGAGCTTTTTTAATCGCCTCCGGGCGATTTCCCGGGGCCTGAATTCCATCCATCCCGAGTGTTCGAGCTATTTCAGCAAATTTTTCCGAAAAAGGAGCATAAAAATCAAGTCCTCCGGGGTTGGTAAGCTGGGTCATTAAAAAAAGCTTTATCTTACGGGCTGTGTGGCGGGCTTTTTGCAGGGCGTCAATTCCGACAAAACCGTGGATCATTACCGCGTCCGCCCCGTAATCTGTGCATAGCTTGATTATTCTGTTGTTAGTAACAGGAACATCGGCTATTTTGAAATCAGCAAAGATTGGCTTGTTAAAACGTTTTTTCGTTTCTGCCAGCAGCCGGATACCTTCGTTTAATACGAGGGGGTAATTAAATTTAATGACATCGACTGAGTCTATTACCTGCTCCAGCAGGGCAAATGCGCTTTCTCTGTCAGGCAGATCGAGAGCCAGCATAATCCCGCTTTCTTTAGACCACATGGTTAACCTCCGGAATTAAGACGTATTTCATAAAAAACGATAAACTTGCAATTACTGCCTGAACCCGAGTATTATATCCTCTATGGGCTGGTTTCGAAAAGCTAACTCGATTGTTTATTAAATCAATAGATGCGTGTACAGGATTTTATTAACAAAAAATTCTCATTATCCCCGGCCCCCGGATCAAATCCGGTCGAGCCTCGCAGGGAAGGATAGTGTTCCAGAAGTTGTGTAAATTTAAAAGTGGAAGTTGCTTTCTTTTTTTGGATTTAAGTTTGTTTGTGGCCCGGCGAGCCCGCTGAGAATGAAGAGAAAAAGAGAACAATTTCCACAGGATTTAGGACTTGATTCGGAGAAGTGCTAATACTGTGAATACAGGTATATGCAGGAGCAGCAAGACCGGGCAATCCAGTTCGCCCGGCTCGTCATTGCCCGGCTTGACCGGGCAATCCAGAGGTTTTAATGGTTTACAAATACGAAAAAAGACGGACAATAAAAGGTAAGACAGTTTTTTCTGGTAACAGGGCGTTGGAAGCTGGCCCGTTATAATGGATCTTTTTGTTTTACTTAAGGTGGTGTCCCTGTTTTGAAACGAATTGCTGCGCTGTGTCTTTTATTACTGCTTACAGCAGTTTTCCCCGGGCGGCTTTGTGCAACCCGGATCCGCAGCGCGACAGCTATAACAAGGGGGATTTATAGCGGTGTTTTTATGGAACAGCTGGTGGCAGATGTTTCCCGGGAGAGTTTTGAAACAGAGTTGACAAGCGATCGCGCTTTGCTGGAGATCGGCTATGGCGGTGAACAGTGGGATATTTTTGGGCTTGTTGGCGGAGTAGATGTCGACGGTGAGCTGGGGGATGGCTGGCGTCCGGGCGCTGGTGGTGGAGCAAGGCTTGAACTGGCCGATTTTGGGGGACTGAACTGGGGAGCGGGTTTTTCCGGACTTTACTGGCACTCGGAACCTTCTAATTATAGCCGCATTACTTTCCAGGAATACAGTTTTTTTACCGGTGTTGAATATGAAGCGGCCTCCGGAGTTTATCCTTATGGGGGTCTTGCTTTTTTTCAACAGCGTGGAATCAGCAAGGGGAACACGGTTTTTCGCCAGGATGACGTGAGCGGTGTGTTTGGCGGGGTGAATATTTTTGTCCCGATTGATAATGGTTCGTCATACAGGGATGGTTTTTATACCCTGAATCTCGAAGCCCGTTATATCGGCGATATTCGCTTTGATTTTGGTGTGGGGATTAATTTTGGTTATGATCCGGTGACGATGGAAGATTATCGTCCTGATCGGAAACCGGATACCTATCCACTAATTGATCTTCCTTCGGATTCTCTGCTTAAAGCTGCCGAAGACGTCCGGGTTGGCCTCTTGCAGTGGCAGATGGAACCGGACCTTGAATTTTCCAGTGAAGAACTGGCAGCCGAGCTGGAAAAATTAGGAATGAAAAATATTGCGGTTTATGAAAAAAGAGATTCCTTCGAACGCGCTGTCCTTCAAAACCGTGTTTCACAGCAACAGATGCAGCAGATACTGAAGCAGCTTGACCGCCAGCTGCTGGTCTGTGGGTTTTTGAGTTATGATGGACTGCACTATCAGGTTTCAACGGTAATCCATGATCGCCGCGGCCGTGAGTTGATCCGGGCTACCGGGCGTACCAAAGAAGCAACAATTTCCGTGCTTGCCAGAAAAATAGTGGAAAGTATCGGTCTGGGAGCTTCGGCCCCCTATATCGACCACCCCCCGCTCAGATTTTAACACCCTTCCCGTACCAGGCTCTTTGCTAATTACTTTTGACTTTATCCCAGGTCAATCAAATTTTATCCAGTCCGATAAGAATTTTAATTTTACGTTTAACCCGTGGCCCCTGTCTTTGTCTTTAATCTGCGTCCAACAGCGTTTATCTGCGTGCTAATTTTTAAGAATGTAATTGTTCTGTCCCTTTTAGTCGCAGCATGTTCTTTCGCCCGTGATTCGGTGAATTGCACCGGATTATCAGGGATAATGCAAAAGCCCGGAAAGGGCTTCGTGCTTGTTTTAATAGCTAAGAAGTGTAAAATTATTACATCTTTAAAACAGGAGTTTTCTTGATGGCTAAGAAAAGTTTAAAAAAGTTGCTGCATAGCTCTAATCTTGAGTTTTTGATGGAAGCCCACAACGGACTTAGCGCCCGTATCGTAGAAGAGACGGGGTTTAAAGGGATCTGGGGGAGCGGCCTTTCCATTTCCGCTGCTCACGGTGTGCGTGATAATAATGAACTATCCTGGACCCAGGTCCTGGAAACGGTTGAGTTTATGGCCGACGCGGTCGATATTCCGATCCTTCTCGACGGCGATACCGGGTTCGGTAATTTTAACAATATGCGCCGTTTGGTGGAAAAACTTGAGCAGCGTGGTGTTGGCGGGGTCTGTATCGAAGACAAGGAGTTTCCCAAGACTAACTCTTTTATCAACAGCGAGCAGCAGCCGCTGGCCGATATGGAGGAGTTTGCCGGCAAGATAAGTGCTGGCTGTCACGCCCGCAAGAATGATGAGTTCTGTATTGTCGCCCGGATTGAAGCCTTTATTGCCGGCTGGGGGCTTGAAGAAGCTCTTATAAGGGCCAGCCGCTACGCTGATGCCGGAGCTGACGCTATTTTATGCCACAGCAAGATATCCACTCCTGAGCAGGTTATTTCTTTTATGGATAACTGGGACCGTGATATACCGGTCATTATTGTTCCCACTATGTATTACAGCACTCCGGTGGAAGTCTTTGAAAATGCCGGGGTCAGCCTGGTTATCTGGGCTAACCACAATCTGCGTAGCGCGATAACTGCTATGCAGGAGACCAGCAAGAAAATATACGCTGAGCGTTCCCTGCGTAATGTTGAGGACGAGATTGTCCCTGTTCGCGAAATTTTTCGCCTCCAGCAGGCTCGTGAACTTCAGGAGGCTGAGAAACAGTATCTGCCTCCCACCCGTCGTTCGCGCAGCGCGATAATTCTGGCCGCTTCCCAGGGTGATAAACTGAAAAAATTCAGCGATCTAAAACCGAAGACAATGCTGAATATTGGTGGAGAACCGATTCTGCACAAGCTTTCCAGCCAGCTGCGGAAGGCTGGAATCAGGGATATAAATATTATTCGCGGTTATAAAAAAGAAGAGGTTCAGGTTGATGGCGGAAAATATATAGATATCGATCAATACGAAGATACCGGCGAGTTGTATTCGCTTTATCAGGCCCGCGATATGTTGACCGGAGAGCTGGTTATTTCTTACGGCGATATAATGTTTCGTCAGTATATTTTAAATACCCTGCTTTATGAGGAAGGAGATATTGTTATCACTGTTGATGGCAACTGGCGCGAGCGCCCCTACGAGGACAGATATGTCGATTTTGTAAGTGCCAGCAGTCCCTATACCCTTGAATACCGGGAAGAAGATGTATTTCTAAAGAAAGTGGATCCCGAACTGGATGAAACTAAAGTGGACGGGGAGTGGATTGGTCTGCTGAAAACAAGCAGCACCGGGACAGAGATTGTTAAAGAAAAATTAAAAGAGCTGGCGGCGGAGAAGGATATTGAGAAGCTGCGTTTTAAAGACCTGTTTAACAAACTGATTGAAGACGGTGAGCAAATTAAGGTCCATTATATTTCCGGACACTGGCTTGATGTTGACGAATTCGAAGATATATCCGAAGCGCAGAAGTTTTAAGATGATAAAAGCAGAGCAGTTTATTTCTGCCCTTGAAAAGCGTGGTTACACTCACTGCAGCGGTGTGCCCTGCTCGCTGCTGAAGCCGTTTATTAACAGAGTAATCGACGATGAACGGATTGATTACGTTGCTGCTTCCAGCGAGGGGGAAGCTGTCGGGATAAATATTGGCGCCCACCTGGCCGGCCAGAAAACTGTAACCATCTGCCAGAATTCCGGTTTTGGTAACATGGTCAACCCGCTCACTTCTCTCTGCGAGCCTTTCAGGATACCCACGTTGCTGATTATTACCTGGCGCGGCAAGCCGGGGAGCGGGGATGAACCCCAGCATACGTTTATGGGGAAAATTCTTCCTGATTTGCTTGACACTCTGGAAATACCCTGGCGCTCTTTCCCTGCTGAAGTTTCTGAAATAGAAAAAACGCTTGAAGAAGCTGACGGGTGGATGAGTAAAAATAAGCGTCCGTTTGCGCTTTTGATGTCCCGCGGTGATGTGGATTCTTATCAGCTGAAAAACAATTTCCGGCCTTTACCTCAGGAAACGGAAAAAAAGGGAAAGATAAAAAGAAGTGGCGAATATGAACTGGATCGTCGGCGAGCGATTGAAATAATCCACGAATCTCTACCCGGTGACCATGCCTTTATAGGTTCGACCGGAAAAATAGGCCGGCAACTTTACGCCCGGGAGGACAGGGAAAACAACCTTTATGTTGTCGGCGGGATGGGAATCGCTTCGGCAATAGGCTGTGGGTTGGCCCTTAACCGTCCCCGCCTTCCTGTGGTTGTTCTCGACGGAGACGGAGCTATTTTGATGAAAATGGGGAACCTGGCAACCATTGGTGCCTATCAGCCCCGGAACCTGCTGCATATAATACTGGACAATGAATGCCATGATTCCACCGGCGGTCAGAAAACGGTCAGTGAAATAGTAAATTTTACAGGAGCTGCCGCCGCCTGTAACTACAGGTGTACATATTACGCTGATAGTGAGAAAAGTTTGCGGGGAGCTCTTAAAGACAGGTCATTAAAGGAAGGACCGGTGCTTATACATCTTAAAATAAAACCCGGATCTCCGCCCGATTTACCCCGCCCTCATCTAACACCGGAAGAAGTAAAAAAACGATTCATGAAATTTGTAAAAGACTGAAGAATACAGGAGTAATAAAATTATGAATGCTTTAATTGTTGCCGCTGGGCAGTCTTCCCGGCTTTATCCAAGAACCCTTGAAACTCCGAAGTGTATGCTGGAGCTGGGCGGGGAGGCCCTTATCGACCGCAGTATCCGTCTGCTCGAAGAAAACGGGGTGGAAAATATTTATGTTGTGGTTGGTTTTCAGCACGATAAACTCAAAGAGCACCTGGCAGGCCGTGCAGAGTTTTTTCATAATCCTTTCTATGCCTCCACCAATAACATGGCTTCGCTGTGGTTTGCCCTGCCCCGCCTGCCGGAAGGAGAATTGCTGTATCTGCACAGCGATTTAATTTATGATGAAGGGATTCTAAAAGATTTTATTACCGCCCGCACAGAAGATGCCATCTCGCTGTCCGTGGATTTTGACAGTGTTCACCCGGAAGCGATGAAGGTTCGCTGCGACAAGGGAAAATTTGTAGAATCAAGTAAGGAAATCCCGCTCGATCAAGCGGCCGGTGAATGGATCGGACTGACCCATTTCCCGCTTGAAATTCAGCCGGTGCTTCAGAGAACAATGACCTGTTTGCTGATGGAAGAAAAATTTAACGACTATGACACCTCGGCATTTAATCGTCTTGCCGGGGCGGGAATACCGTTTAATCTGATTCCGACTGAAAAGCGCCCCTGGCTGGAGATAGACGATGAAGAGGACTGGCAGCGCGCCCGCCAGCTCTTCGAAAACTGATGATATCGCCGCCTGGCTAAAATCACCTCTTCGCTGGCGGGGGAGGATGCTCCGCGGCGGCGAGCGAGGGGAAAAGGTTTTATTTTGTTTAAAGTTTACCCGGTCTGGAGTTTTAAAAATGAATGAAATCTGGCAGTTTTATAATCCTGTTCGTATCTGTTTTGATTCCCTGGAAAAAATTTCCGAACTTGTTCCCGGGGGTCCTGTTTTACTGGTTACCACTCCGGGAAGCAGTCGGCGGGGTGTAAGTAAAAAGATTGCAAACCTGCTTTCCGGTTTGGAACTTGAGATTTATGACGCTGTCACCCCCAATCCTTCTTTTCAGCAGCTTGAGGAGATAAAAGGTGAATTGCCGGTTGCTGAGAACCTTACAGTTATCGGCCTGGGAGGCGGCAGTGCGATGGATAGCGCCAAAGCGCTCAGTATACTTCTGCATCCCCGGGCGCAGAACTTTAGTCTTGCAGAGTATCTGAAAAAGAAAACATCTCTGCCGGAACTTGAGCCGCTTTCGCTTATTACTGTGCCCACCACCGCCGGAACCGGTGGTGAAGTAACACCGTTTGCCACTATCTGGGATGAAGTGGCAGAAAAAAAATATTCACTTGCCTCGGAGAAAATTTTTGCCCGAGCGGCGCTGCTTGATCCCCGGTTGACCCTGACGCTGCCCGAGGAAGTTACTGTCTCAGGAGCCCTTGATACGCTCAGTCAGTGTCTGGAATCCCTGTGGAATCGCAACGCTCAGCCGCCTGTTTGCGGGTGGGCAACAGAAGGGATTAAACTTGTGCTTGAATATTTGTTGCCGCTGCTTTCCGATTCGAAAAACCTGGAATGTCGCAGTCTGCTCCAGCGGGCCAGTTTATACAGCGGGCTTGCGATAAGCCAGACCCGCACCGCTCTTGCCCATTCGATTTCCTATCCGCTGACCGCCCATTATGGCCTGCCCCACGGGCTGGCCTGCGGATTTACACTGCCGGCTCTGCTGCAGTTTAACAGCCAGGTAAAGCTGTCCGCTGAACATCCGTTTGAAAGATTACCCGCTGAACTTGATGCGGAAAATCATCTGCAGCTTGCCGGTCGTATCGAAGAGTTATTTCGCGAAATAGATCTCAGGTCTCGTCTGGAAAGATATCTGCCGGCGAAAGAAAAAGTTCTTGAACTGACCGGTGAGATGTATACTCCTGGCCGTGCTGATAATAATATTCGCGAAGCTGACAGCGAGGATATCAGGCAGCTTCTTGCTGCTTCACTTTGATGCTTGAAAAATATCGTCGCCTCCAAACGTCTCTTTTACCGCCTGTTTTTAAGTTTATAATAAAACCGGTTGAACTTGTTTTCCTTCCCCTAATTGTTCGCCTGCCGCTGCATCCGCATTTCTGGACTTTACTTTCTTTGCTGATGAATATGCTGGCGGTTTACTGGCTGCTGGCTGGTAAAAGCTGGGGCTGGTTGATACTCTGGCTTTTTCTATCGTTAATGTTTGATGGTTTTGACGGCGAGGTGGCCCGCTGGAAAAATCTTTCCTCTTATTTTGGCGCCTGCGCGGATACTTTCAGTGATATCATCGGTTCCAGTCTTTTGATTTCAGCAGTGATTTATTATGCACTGGTTTATGGCGAAACCACAGGATATTTTCCCATGTTAGCTCTGGCGGTTATACTGGCGGAAATTCTTTACCAGACAGTCCTTGTCGGTCGCAGTTTGAGCGGTGGTATCCTGGAGGATAAGATAAAACTTCCCGCCTGGGACGAATGGCTGTTAAACCATGAGATTTTACCTTTCTATTTTATAGATTTTCTATTTTTTATTCTTTCGGTGGGACCACTGTTTTTTTCTTTTGAACTAACATTTGCAGTTTTGTTATTTTATCAATTGCTGTCTCTTTTTTATATTCTTTATATCCAGTTGTCTGCTGCCCGCCGCCATGATAGGGGCGGGGTTATTATTAAAGGTTTTTTAAAAAAACTACTTCTCAGAACAGTGGGATTTTCTTTTTTGCTGTTTGGTTGCGTTAATTTTGGGATTTATAAATACGGCTGGCTGCTGGTCGTCTGGCTGGAGTTCTGGATTTTTTATGCGCTGATAATTAAACTTTTAAAAATGAGTATGCTGATTCCCGCTTCTAAATCACAGCGAAAACAGTTTATAAGTGAACTGCATAAAAAAGACTTGCAGTTTTTCAGAAACTGGTATCCATGAGAAAAAAACCGCTTGCTATTGTGCAATCCCGGGTTGGTTCGACCCGCCTGCCGGGCAAAGCCTTGCTGGAGATAAACGGACTGGCTCTCAGTGAGCAGGTGGTGCGCCGCGCGCAGGCTGGGGCTGGCCGGGTGGTTCTGGCTCTCCCGGACAGCGATGCTGATGATAAATTGGCCGCCGCTGCACAAAACTGGCCCTGCGAGATAGTGCGGGGAAGCGAGGATGATGTTCTGGGCCGGTTTTATAAAGTAATCGAGCAATACCCGGATGCTGACCCGATAGTCAGGGTCACCGGCGATAATCCTTTGATTGCGATTGGGCTGATGAGAGAGAACATACAGGATTTAATGAACAGCAGTGCTGATTGGGCGGCGTATAATTATCAGCCGCTGGGAGTGGGAACGGCGGTTTTTCGCAGAGAATCGCTTGTCAGGGCCTTTAAAGAGGCCTCTTCAGAGCGTGACCGGGAGCACGTAACCCTCTGGATAAAAAAACACCCGAAAATGCAAGCCCTGCGTCGGCCCGCGCCGTTACCTTACCGAGCCCCCGGCTTGCGTCTTACCGTTGATACTGCCGAGGATCTTGAGTTGTTCAGGAAAATATATGGAGAATTTCCTGCGGCGGGCTGGCGGCTTAAAGTTCCCGATGTTATTGATTACCTGGCCAAAAATCCGCAACTTGTGAAAATTAACTCCGGAGTAAAACAGAAGGTTTATTCCAGCAAACAAACAATTGTTTACCTGCTTAACCGGGGCGGAAAATGGGGGCACGGTCACTGGCACCGCTGCTGTCAAATAGCGCGGCGGTTTAAGAGCGAGAATGCGAAAAGTTATAAAAACTATTTTTTGCTGGGAAGCGATGGTGCAGAAACGCTGCAAGCGCCAAAAACGGTTGATATACTTGCTGAAAAAGCAGCCCCGTTTGCGGAAGAACAACTGCCTGCCTGGCAGATAAGAAGTGGGGCTGAACTTATTATCCTTGACCACAAGTATACAGACAGCGATACTGTAATAAAACTCAAAGAGCGCGGTTGCCGGGTCGTCGGTATCGAAGACAGAGGTACCGGGCGTTCCGAGATGGATCTTGTGATTGACCCGAATATTTATCCGGATACAATTGTTGATGATCGGGTTTCGGAAGAAAAACAGTGTTATGGTCCCCGGTTTGCCCTGGTTGATCCGCGCTTTGCTGCCTGCCGTCCGGAAACTGTTTCCGGTGATCTAAAAAAAGTTGGACTCTGTTTTGGCGGCACCGATCCGGCGGGAGTGACAGACCGCTTTGTTAGAAGTGTCGTAGTTGATTATCCACAGGTTGAGTTTCATCTTTTTGGTTCAACGCGTAATAAAAAATTACCGGGCAATCTTATCTGCCGGGGAAATGTGGCCGATCCGGCTGCCGAGTTTAGCAAACTGGACTTAATGATTATCTCGGGCGGGGTGCTGAAGTTCGAGGTCGCCTGTCTGCAGCTTCCGGCAATTATAATTCCCCAGCACGACGAGCAGTATGAGAATAGCAAACTTTTCATAGAAAAAAACAAAATAAGCTGGCCCCTGCTTGAACACTCACCTCCCACCCGTGAACTTCGGAATGTCTTTGAGCGAGCAATGACTTCTGGAACCAGAAAAAACTGGGCGGAATCGGTTCGGGGAGTGGTAGATGGTCAGGGTATTTCACGATTGGTTAAAAAAATTACCGGTGACCTGTATCCATGATTTTTACTGATCGTCCTGTGTATGTTTCTACGCCTGGCAGCTTTAGGATGTTATAATCTTTTTTTTAGTTTATTGATCTGGAATTATTTTTTATCACTGGAGAGATATTAATGCTTGGTTGGTTAATTTCATTTTTTGGTTTTATATTTGTATTTGGACTTGTTGTGTTTATTCATGAATTGGGCCACTTTCTTGTTGCTCGTTATAATGACGTGGAAATAGAAGCGTTTGCTCTGGGAATGGGGCCAAAGATAGCCTCTTTTCAGGGGCCGGAGACCGAATATAAGATCTGCCTGATTCCACTTGGTGGCTATGTGAAATTAGCCGGGGAAGAGCCGGGAGAAGACGAAGAAAATCCCCGCTCTTTTCAAAATCGGCCTGTGAAAGCTCGCCTTGCCGTTCTTTTCGCAGGAGCTTTTTGCAATATCTTGCTGGGCTTTTTTCTTTATGTTCCGCTTGGGATGTTTGCCGGCGAAGTTGTCTGGCCGGCCAGGGTTGGCTATGTGCAGGCTGATATGCCTGCTGAGGGTAAATTGGAGATCGGGGATCGCATTCTTGAAATAAACGATAAAAAAATGGAGACTTTCCAGGATGTTCAAACCCGAAACAGTTTGCTCGGCGGCGGCGAGCGGGAGTTTTTGATTGAAAGAGCCGGGAAAATCAAAACGGTAACCTTAACGCCGAAAAAATTAGAGAAACGATCGATTTTTGAACCGGAATACCTTATTGGTATTTCGCCGTATCAGTCGCCTGTTATCGGGGGAATCAGTGAAAAATCTACTCTTGTACAAAAAGACGTATCCGTTGGGGATACCATAATTTCGGTTGCTAACCATCCGGTCAAGTCGTTTGAACATTTTGTTCACCTGCTCAGGAATCAGGAGGATACTGTTCCCCTAATTCTGGCCCGCAACGACAGTAGGGATACAGTTTACCTGAATTTACCGTCCGATACGCAAGCCCGGGGGGAGTTTTTCGCCGGACTTGGCATCCACCCACCTTATCAGCAGCAAAAACACAGTATAGTAACTGCCTGGCCCTATGCGTTTTATAGAACAGTTGAGGTTATTAAATTGATGTTCCAGGGGCTCTGGGGACTTATTTCAGGTCGGTTGTCTGTGAGTTCAATGGCCGGTCCCGTGGGAATTGTTATGGTGACCGGTCAGGTTGCTCGCTATGGATTTGTGCAATTGCTCGGGTTTACAGCGTTTTTATCGATAAATTTAGGTGTAATAAATTTACTGCCCGTACCTGTGCTGGACGGCGGGCATATTTTGCTTTCTCTTCCGGAGCTGTTTACCGGAAAATCTATTCCTGAATCGGTATATGAATATGCTAACAGGCTGGGACTGGCATTATTACTGGCATTGATTTTGCTTGTCACCTGGGTCGATATTACCCGGATTGGCCTGTTTGAATATATAATGGGATTTTTTAGCGGTTGATACGATGGTGAACAGGCGACTCACCCGGGTGGTTAAAGTAGGCGGTGTGGCGGTTGGCGGTGATAACTCTGTTGTTGTCCAGTCGATGACAAACACTGCCACAACTGACATTGGGGCCACAGTAGAGCAAATAAAGCAACTCCAGGAAGCAGGCTGTGAATTGGTAAGGGTAGCAGTTCCTGACCGGTCTGCCGCCGCCGCGCTAAGTTCCATAAAAGCCGCGATTGATATTCCCCTAATAGCTGATATTCATTTCGATTATAGACTTGGTTTACTTGCTATCGAGCAGGGAGTCGATAAGCTGCGCATAAATCCAGGAAACATTCGGGGAAAAAAGAGGACCAGGGAGATTGTGCTTGCCTGTAAGGAAGCGGGGATACCCCTGCGGATCGGAGTTAATTCCGGTTCACTCGGCACCGAGATGCTGGAAAAATACGGTGGTCCGACTCCGGAGGCAATGGTTGCCAGTGCGCTTGATTTTCTGGATTTTTTTGAATCGTTGAGTTTTTATGACACAATAGTTTCTCTCAAATCTTCGCTTGTTCCCGCCACCGTAGAAAGCTGTCGCTTATTTGCCGAAAAAACTAATTATCCGCTTCACCTGGGGATAACCGAAGCTGGCTCCTATCCCCGGGGGGCGATAAAGACAGCAGTCGGTCTTGGTGGCCTGCTGGTCGATGGAATTGGTGATACGATAAGAGTTTCTCTTACCGGAGATCCGGTTCGTGAAATAGAGGTGGCTTATGCTATCCTCCAGGACAGTGGCCGCCGGCTTACTCATCCCGATATTATTACCTGTCCCACCTGTGCGCGCACTCAAATAAATTTGGAGAAAATAGCCGCAGAGGTGGAAAAACGTTTGAAAGGTTGTAGTGCACCCCTGCGTGTCGCTATAATGGGTTGCGCGGTAAACGGTCCTGGCGAAGCAAAAGAAGCGGATATAGGCATTGCGGCCGGCGAAGGCGAGGGATTGTTATTTGTCCGGGGCGAAGTAGTTAAAAAAGTTCCGGAAGATAAGCTGGTTGCTACTTTGATAGAGGAAATAGAAAAACTAAGCTAAGATTCCGTTCAAAAGATTGTCTTTGCCGGTACCCGGATTTAAGTCCGGGAATTATGCTGCTTGTCCCGGTAATGTGTCTTAAATATCCTGTTATAATTGATTCCTGTTTTCTCGGGAATAACAACAGGTGTTTCCAGAGTGGATTTGATGAAAAATATTGAAATTTTAATTTGATTCGATAGGATGATTCGACTATGAGATTATTACACTGGATTGTTCAGGCAGTAAGAAACCCGCGTGAGCTTTCGACTATTTTTCCCAGTTCCAGATTTCTGGCCCGGAAAATAGCCGATCAGCTTGACCTTGATCAACCGCGGTTGATAGCGGAATTAGGCCCCGGGGATGGCGCTTTGACCGGCGAAATTGTTGACAGGATGGATCCGGAATCCCGTTTGTTTCTGATAGAAATAAATGATTTTTTCAGCCGTCAACTTCAGAAAATGTACGGTAACCATCAAAAATCAGCGGCAATCAAGGTTTTAAATCGAAGTGCTGATGAGCTGGATCAGATCTGCGCTGAAGAGGGGATTGAAGGTCTTGATTATGTGGTCAGCGGTCTTCCTCTTACCACTCTTCCCGACAGTCTTGCGATGTCTATCCTGAGAACAGTCCGCGATAGTTTGAAACCTACCGGTCGTTACGTGCAGTTTCAGTATTCCCTGGATTATAAGGAAAAAATAGAGTCAGTGTTTGGTCCGGTGCAACTGCATCGTGTTTGGCGTAATATTTTTCCGGCTCGCGTCTATGTGGCCGATAAAGCCAACTGCCCGGCGCCGTCTGACTGAAAAAGGCTGTCGCCCGTGTTTTTACGCAGCCCCCCCGATTTTTAAGTTGTTTTTTTGCGTTTGTTCTGCTAAACTCTGTTGTTTGTAAGATAACTTAACTTAAATCAATCACGCTTCTGGATTTGAAGAAGGGTGTCCCGCACTCAATCGGGGAGTAGCAGTTTGATTCACAGGCCAACAAAAATTCCTGTGTTACCGGCTTATCCCGGGTTAATACCGGCTAAGGCCCGATTGAGTGCGGGATTGTCTTCAGTTTGAAGGGAGCGGTCGATTAACCCGTAGGAGGTTTTTATTGTGATTGAAGTACCTATGAAGAGTTTGTTGGAAACCGGTGTCCATTTTGGTCACCAACCCCGCCGCTGGAACCCTAAAATGGATCCTTATATTTTTACAGAACGAAAAGGTGTCCATATTATTGACCTGCAGCAAACGATTGAACGTTTCCGGCAGGTAACGGAAATGATTACCCAGCGTGTTGCTGACGGTGAGGTCATTCTATTTGTCGGCACTAAACGCCAGGCTTCCGATTCTCTGGAAGAACATGCCAGAAGATGTGGGATGCCCTTTGTTAACCGCCGCTGGCTTGGCGGGACCCTTACTAATTTTAAAACTATTCGCAAAAGTGTGGATAAACTGCGCGAACTGGAAAAGATGGAAGAAGAAAATATTATGGATCGTCTTTCCAATAAGGAAGCGCGTCAGAAACAGCGGGAAAAAAATCGGCTGGAACGTAATCTTTCCGGGATTCGGGAGATGGAAAGTCTGCCCGATATGATTTTTGTTACAGATGTCGTCGCTGAGGAAATAGCTGTTTTAGAGGCCCGTAAACTGGATATCCCGGTTATTGCGATCATTGATACCAACTGTGACCCTGACCTCATTGATTACGGGATTCCTGGCAATGACGACGCGATCCGTGCTCTTGCTCTCTACAGTAAAGTAATTGCCGATGCCGTTCTGGAAGGTAAAAAGATCCAGCAAAAACGGATTGCCGAGGAACAGGCGGCTTTGCAGGCTGAAAAGGTGGCCGAACAGGAAATTGAGTCAGAAGCTGAAATTCTTGCCCCCGACGATGAGCCGGAACTGGAATCTCCCGAGGATGCGATTGAGGAAGAAGCCACGGAAGACCGGGAAGTTTCCGAAGCGGCAGATTCTGCTGAAGAGTCCGAAGAAGATGAAGAAGAAACTGAAGAGTCCGAAGCTGCCGCCGAAGAGGTAGTAAAGACGGTTTAACCGTTCAAACAGGTTATAAAATTAAGGAGTGTATCTGCAATGGCAATATCTGCGAGTGAAGTAAAAGCCCTGCGCGATAAAACCGGCGCCGGAATTATGGATTGTAAAGAAGCTTTAAAAGAGTGTGACGGCGATCCCGAAGCCGCCGCCCGTTATTTGCGCGAAAAAGGTCTCGAAGAGGCCCGCGAGAAGACTGGCCAGGCGGCCGAAGGTTTGATCGGGACTTATCTGCATATGGGTGGTTCAATCGGAGTTATGGTCGAAGTTAACTGTCAGACCGATTTTGTAGCAAAAACCGATAGCTTCAAGAATCTGGTTGATGAGCTCTGTCTGCAAATCGCAGCCCAGGCTCCTTCCTATGTTTCCAGGGATGAAGTTCCCGAAGATGTTCTGATCGAGGAAAAAGAGATTATCGCCAGCCAGATGGAGGAGCAGTTAGAAGGTAAACCGGATAATATTAAAGACCAGATTCTTAGCGGAAAACTGGGTAAACAGTTTTTTGAAAAAGAGGTTTTGCTCGAGCAGCCTTATATTCGCGAACCTGAAAAAACAGTGCATGAACTGGTTGAAGAGGTTATCGCTGACGTTGATGAAAATGTTCGTGTTCGCCGCTTTGCTCGTTTTGAGGTTGGCGAGGGGATTGAAGTTGAAACTGAAAACTTTGCCGAAGAAGTGGCGAAAGAGATCGGCTAAAACTGTGTTCTGAATTTTTGTAATGAGGAAGAGTTTTATGAGTGATGAATTGCGATTTCAGCGCATTGTTTTGAAGTTGAGCGGCGAGGTTTTGCAGGGAGAAAAAGAGTATGGTGTTTCGGCTCTGCTTGTTGATTCTCTTGCTGCTCAGATAGCTGAAATCAGCAGGTTGGGTACTCAGGTTACTGTCGTGATCGGCGGTGGTAATATTTTCCGCGGTTTGCCGGCCAGTCGCCTGGGCATAGATCGCGCCGATGCCGATTACATGGGGATGATGGCTACTGTTATTAACGGCCTGGCTCTTAAAGACGCCCTTAACCGGCTTGATGCCGCCCCCCGCCTGTTCAGTGCCCTTGCGATTGAAGCGATAACCGAACCTTTTACCCGGGAAAAAGCTATTGCTCACCTGGAAAACGGTGGAATAAATATTGCCGTCGCCGGGACCGGACGTCCTTTTTTTACCACTGACACCGCTGCCGCCCTGCGTGGCCTGGAAACAAAAGCGGATGCTCTTCTCAAGGCGACCCGGGTTGACGGTGTTTATGACAGCGATCCTGAAAAAAATTCCGATGCTGTGCGGTTTGATCATCTCACTCATCTCGAAGCTCTGAAACGTGACCTGCGGGTTATGGATCTTACGGCTACAACCCTCTGTCGTGATAACGATCTTACCGTTGTTGTTTTTAACATTAACAGGGAAGGTAATCTGAAACGGGTTGTTCAGGGTGCTAAAATAGGTACTTTAATAACCGGAGGGAAAAACAATGCTTAATCAGCTTTACAAAGAGACAAAAGAAAAAATGCAAAAAGCGCTGGCCTCAGTGCAGAAAGATTTTAATTCTGTGCGCACCGGCCGGGCCACCCCGGCTTTGTTCGAGGCGGTTAAAGTTGATTATTACGGAACTCCAACCCCGCTTAATCAGCTTGCTAAGATACAGATTCCGGAGGCCAGGCAGGTTGTTATCCAGCCTTATGACAGCGGTTCCCTTAAAGATATTGAACGCGGGATAATGGAGTCAAACCTTGGTTTGACTCCTAATAATGACGGAGAAATAATTCGCATTCAGATTCCTGATTTGACCGAAGAACGGCGCAAAGAACTCAGTTCGGTTGTTAAGGAATACTCCGAAGCTGGGAAAATAGCTCTGCGCAGTATTCGCCGGGAGGCCCGGGATGAAATAGATCTTCTGGAATCCGAAGGGGAAATATCCGAGGATGATGCTCATCGGGCCCGCCGGCAGGTTCAGGATTATACCGACCGTTACGAGGAAATGATTGAAGAGCTCCAGGAGAAAAAAATCCAGGAAATTATGACTGTTTGATATGTCAGATTTACCTGCCGACCTGCAGGATGATCTGCAACAACTCCATGAAAGTGGTAAAATACCTCGCCATGTGGCGATCATTATGGATGGAAACGGTCGCTGGGCCCGCCGCAATTCCCTTGAACTTTCCCGCGGTCACCGCCAGGGGAGCCGCCGGGCGCGAGAAATCACAAATTTTTGCTCTTCTGTACACGGTTTAGAAATTTTGACCCTCTATGCTTTCAGTACTGAAAACTGGAGCCGCCCTGACGAGGAGATTCAAACCCTTTTTGAATTGCTTGTTGAATTTCTTGAGCGGGAAATTGTTACGATGGTTGAGAATGAAATAAAATTTAATGTAATTGGCGAAACATCTCTTTTTCCTGCTTTTGTTCGTGATAAACTTCGCGAGGCAATAAATAAAACCGCTTCCAATCGAAAATTTATTATTAATCTGGCTCTTAATTATGGCGGCCGGGACGAGCTTGTTCGCGCTTTTAATAAAATAGCTGCTAAACTTAAAAATAATCAGCTTGTTGCTGCGGATGTGGATGAAGAGGTTATCGCCGCCCATCTTGATACGGCCGGCCAGCCGTCGCCGGATCTTTTGATTCGGACCAGCGGTGAACAGAGATTGTCCAATTTTATGCTCTGGCAGCTTGCTTATAGCGAACTTTATTTCACAGATACACTGTGGCCCGATTTTGACCGCCACGAGTTTTTAAAGGCACTTCTGGATTATCAAACACGAGAGCGCCGGTTTGGTAGTCGTGATAGCGCTGAGGAGGATTCGAGATAAAATGATACTTCGCTGGTTTGCCGGAATTATTTTTGCTCTGCTGGCCTTTGTGGCCCTGTGGTTGGGAGGCGGCGCCTGGTCGGTTTTTCTGATCGCTACTTTGTTCATGGCCGGGATTGAGTGGGCGAATCTCGCCCGTCAGCCTCGTTTTCTTGTTGCGGTTGTTCTTGTCCTCGCGTTTTTATTTGCTGCGGTTGAAGCTTATTACATTTTTCCCGTTTTGTTGCTGCTGCCGGCAATGCCGGTTTTTTCCAGCCAGGATCCCGACCGTTCTACCGCTATAACATGGACAGCGGCGGGAGTTGTCTGGCTGGTTGTACCGGTTGCCCTGCTGCAAATTATGCGCGGCGAGCAGGCGGGGTTCGAGCTTGTGTTTTTGCTTATACTAACTACGGTTGCTCAGGATACGCTGGCCCTTTACGGAGGGATGATTTTTGGGAGGGAACCGACGTTCTGTCCCGGGTTGAGTCCTAAAAAAACCTGGGCTGGTTTTATAAGCGGATTTCTGGCTGTGGCGGCGGTTTTTATAACCGCCGGGTTTTACGGTTTTTTGCCGCTGTGGGTTGGTTTGCTTGCCGCGGTTTCGCTTGGCGTGAGCGGTGCCTGCGGCGATTTGATGTTTTCGGCTCTTAAACGTAAAGCTTCTCTTGACGATACCGGTCGCCTGCTTCCCGGCCATGGCGGGCTGCTTGATCGTGTTGATGCTCTTTTAATAAACACGGCTGTTTTTTATACTATTTTGTCCCTGGCGGGTATTTTTTGATGACTAAAAAAATAGCGATACTTGGTTCTACCGGTTCGATAGGCACACAAACTCTCGATGTCGTGAGGAGTTTTCCGGGTGAGTTTGATGTTGTCGCACTAAGTGCTCACTCTTCTGTTGAACAGTTGAAACAGCAGGTAAGTGAATTTGATGTACCGGTGGTCGGGGTGACTGCGCACCGGGTTGAAAAAAATAATAGTGACTGGATTTATGGGCCGCAGGCTCTTGAAGAAATAGCAGCGCTGGATCTTGATATTCTTGTTCTTTCCGTGGTCGGTGCGGCCGGGCTGGCTCCCTGCATTACCGCCCTTGAGAAAGGAACAACCGTGGCCCTTGCCAATAAGGAAGTTTTGGTAATTGGCGGCGAACTTATTTCAAAATTAATCGCAGGTGGCCCGGGATGTCTTATCCCTGTCGACAGTGAACACAGCGCTCTTTTTCAGCTTTTGAACGGTGAAAAAATAGATGAAGTTGAAAAAGTAATAATTACTGCTTCGGGGGGCCCTTTTCGGGAATTCAGTCGCTCCCAGCTGGAAAAAGTTACGCCCGAGCAGGCCCTCGACCATCCGAACTGGGAGATGGGCGCCAAGGTTACAATAGATTCGGCGACGATGATGAACAAGGGTCTGGAAGTAATAGAAGCCTGTTACCTGTTCGGGTTGCAGCCCGAACAGGTTGATGCGCTGGTTCATCCCCAGTCCACCGTGCACGGTTTTGTTCAGTTCCGGGATAATTCGCTTCTGGCCCAGTGTGCAGCCCCCGATATGCGGCTTCCGATTCAATATGCGCTTTTTTATCCGGCCCGCCGCCTGGCGGTGGTAGAAGAGGTGGATCTGACCCGGCCTTTTAGCTGGGATTTTGAACCGGTAGACGCCGAGCGTTTCCCGGCTTTCGCTCTCGCTGCCCGGGCCCTCGAACAGGGCCGCACTTACCCGGCTGTTCTCAACGCGGCCAACGAAGTAGCGGTTGAAGCTTTTCTTAACAAAAAAATAGGTTTCATGCAAATACCTGCTCTCGTTGAAGCGGCTCTGGAAGCTCATCAACCGCTTGAACCCGGCCGTGATAATCTGCTGCGGGCCGATAAAACAGCCCGCGATTTTGTAAAAAAATATATCGAATCTGCTCCCCAAAGTTCCTCCTCACCTGGTGGGAGCGGGGCCTCCGCATGAAGTGTGGGGCGCAGGGGAGGGGGCATGGATTTAATCATCCGGTTCCCCGTTTTGTATTTCCTCGACTCCTCTTTTGGAAGTGTGTCCGGAGGGGACTCTGTATTTGATTCCTGCGTGATTCCGGTTAATTCTAAAAAACTTGCGGTGGTACTAAATGAACGACCGTCTTATTGTTCATGTTGATATGGATGCTTTTTTCGCCCAGGTGGAAAAACTGGATGACGAAAAACTTCACCATAAACCGGTTATCGTTGGAGGATTGGGGGCAAGAGGTGTAGTGGCCACCGCGTCATATGAGGCCCGCGATTTTGGTGTCCACAGTGCGATGCCGATCAGCCAGGCCCGGAAGCTTTGTCCCGATGCGTTTTTTCGCCGCCCCCGTTTTGACCGCTACCGGGAGATTTCCGCCCGGATCAGATCTGTTTTCCAGAGGTACACTGATAAGATCGAACCTCTTTCCCTGGATGAGGCCTATCTTGATCTTTCTAACTCGGTGGATAAATTTAAAAATCCGGCCCTGATCGGTAAATTAATTCGCCGTGATGTTCGCAAAGAGACCCGGTTGACCTGCTCGGTGGGAATCGCTTCCAATAAATTGCTTGCCAAGCTGGCCTCCGAAGCCTGTAAACCAAATGGTTATAAATATGTTCCCGATTGCCACAAGAAAAAGTTTCTTGCTCCCCTGCCGGTGGCGGCGCTGCCGGGAGTGGGTGAGAAGACAGAACAGCGGCTGCATAAACTGGGT
>JBKGYI010000004.1:0-19213 GCA_046546195.1 bacterium
ATCCGAGGTAATTCGCCAATGTAAAGAAATAGAAGCGGAAACCGGTCAGAATCCGCTTGACGATGAAAGGGTCTATACTCCGGTTGGCCTGGGTCTTGGTACTTCCCATCCGGGGGATATCGCCGTCTCGCTGTGGGCGGAGATTTTAAAACTGCATACCGGTGGCAGCGGCGAGCATATGCGGGCTCAAAATTAAATTTTACTTTTTAAATAAAAAAAGAGGGGAGCAACCGGTTTGTTTGCCAATATAAAAAAATATTTCCCGGTGGTAATCCTTCTGTTTGCTGCCTGGCTTATTTATGCGGGTCAGTATGGGCCCACAACATTTATTGCCGGGATCCTTGTGGTTGCTATAACCGTGCTTGTTTTGCCGGTCGATGTCCTGCGTAGTTTCTCTGTTGGCTTGCTTGTCCGCGGGCTATTTGTCATCGTGTTCTTGCTGTACGTTTTTCTTGAAGTTTTTCAGGCCAGTTATAAACTGGCTTTTTTTGGTATGTGGCCCGGAATATCGCTTGAATCTTCTGTGATAAGCTATGATTACACCCTTAAAAACCGGGTGGCCCTTTTCCTGCTGAGCACCGTTATTACCCTTACTCCCGGCACACTTGTCCTCGAGTTAAACAGGAAGAAAAGTCGTCTTTACATCCATTATCTCGAGCTTGCCCGGACAGAAATTCGCGAGGAAACCTGGGAAACCATTCGTCTGATGGAAAACTGGCTGAGGAGGATATTTGAATGATAATTGAAATTTCAGTACTGCTGATTCTTCTCGCCTGTGGCCTTACCTTTGTTCGCCTGATAAAGGGGCCCACGGTTCCCGACAGGATTGTTGCCGCCAATGCGATAGGGATTATGTTTTTTTCCCTGATAATACTTCTGACGTATGTTTATGGAACCGATGTATTTCTTGACGTTGCCCTTGTCTATGCGATTTTGCAGTTTGCAGAAGTTCTGGTTATGGCCCGTTATCTTGGTCGCCGGGAGCGGCTTTTCCATGAATGAAATTAACCTCTTAATTATTGTCCGGATGTATTTTTTGCTGTCGGGAGTGTTGTTTTTTGTAGCAACTTCGGTTGCCATGATTCGTTTTACCAATATTTATGCCCGGCTTCACGCTGCTTCGAAATGTTTGACCGGCGGCTCTCTTTCACTTCTGATGGCCTATATGCTTCAGGCTCCAACTGTATCGGTAATCTTAAAAATACTTCTTGTTGCTTTTTTTATGCTCCTGACAAATCCGATGGCCAGCCACGCTCTGGCCCGCAGCGCCTACCAGCGTGGTTATGACATCGCTTCGCTGAGCAAGGATGACTACTCGTATGACAGGATGCATGAAAACCGTGACTCCAGGGGTAAAGACCGGTGGAAGTGAAAATCAGGGTGATTGAAAGGGAAAAAAATTGCAGTATTTAATTTTACTCGGGGTCCTGGGATTTCTTATACTGACGGCGGTCTATGCTATTTTCACCGACTCAACTATAAATTCGATAATATCGATGTCTGTGTTCAGCATCAATCTTACTGTAGTTTTTATCATAATGCAGGCCCCTGATGTGGCGATGACCGAGGCTGTTATCGGCCTTGGGCTGGTAACTGCTTTTTACGTTGTAGCCATAAATAAAACGGAGGGGATGTGATTTGAAAATAGCCAGGTTGTATTCCATCTTTTTGCTGCTGGTGCTGGGTTTTCTGGCTCTGATGACTCTCTGGAATCTGCCTCATCCCTCTGTGCGTCCCAATATAGCCGCTTATACCGAACGCGGCGTTCAGCAAACAGGAGCGGTTAACCAGGTCACTGCGATTTTATTTGATTACCGTGGTTTCGATACTCTTGGTGAGGCAACCGTTATTTTCGCGGCGGCCACGATCCTGTTTTTCTTTGCTCCAAAGAAAAAAGTAACGATGCTCGGGGTGAAATTCACCGCTCTTGTTCGCTGTGGGGTTGGTCTGATATTACCGTTTATTATGGTGTTTGGTTTTTATGTAATCTCTTTCGGACACATCTCTCCGGGAGGGGGATTCACTGGCGGGGTGGTCCTGGCGTCGACATCGATAATTTTTATTATAACTTACAGCGCCGGTGCGCAGAGGCGCCTGTTTTTACCGGTAGAGCGCAAAAAATTTATTGAAAGTTTTGGTTTTTTAATGTTTCTGGGGATAGGTTTGGTTGCCCTGGGATTTGGCGGGTATTATCTGGCTAATTCTTTAACCGGTATTCCCCTTGGCGCTCCGGGACATCTTTTTAGCGCCGGTTGGATTCCGCTGCTGAATCTGGCCTGCGGTTTAAAGGTGGGAGCAGGTCTTGATCTAATTTTCTTTAATCTGATTACGGAGGATTAACAGATGCAGCTAATGTTTCAGGTTACCGTCATAATACTTTTTTTGCTGGGAAGCTATGGACTTCTTACCCGTAAAAATATGATCCAGCTTTCTATCTGTTTGAATATCATGGAAGCTTCATTGCTTATTTTTCTTGTTTCGCTGGGCTTTAGGGAGGATGGTTCCTACCCGATAGTTCGCGAAGGTGTTGAAATTTATGTTGACCCTTTACCCCAGGCCCTGACTCTGACGGCTATTGTTATTGGGGCCAGTCTGACAGCCGTTATTCTTGCTTTCATAATCAAAGTTTATAAGCGGTATAATACCCTTGATGTGACGAAAATCAGGAAGTTAAAAAATTGAATCAACTTCTGCTGTGGCCGATACTGGTACCTCTTCTGGCAGTGGCCGGCGGGTATTTTTTACTCCGTTTTACAGGGCTCAGTGATAAGACTTTTTATCTGCTGGTTGCTATTTCTAATTTTATTCCCCTTGTATTTCTTGCTGGCCCTGTGCTTGGCGGTCGGGTTTTTACCTACAGAATGGGCGGCTGGTTTTATAAACAGGGGATAATACTTGCCCTCGACCGTTTTAGTTTTTTTATGCTTGTCCTGGTAAGTTTTTATTTTTTAATCGCTTTTGTCTGGGGGCAGTCGAGTAAAATAGAGGAACGCTCCCGTTTTTTTATTTTACTTTGCGTATCCCAGGCGGGAATGGGCGGGCTTGCTCTTACCGCGGATATATTCAATATGTATGTATTTCTGGAAATTGTCTCGATAACTCTTTATGCGCTTGTTGCCTATAAAAAAACGGCTGAAGGGATGGAAGCGGGGTTTAAATATATTATTATCGGTTCCCTGGGGGGATTTTTTATCCTCTGGGCAATCGGTCTGGTTTACGGTGCTACAGGTAATTTAAACCTGGCTTATCTGTCACAAAATTTTGCTGGAGTTCCTTCCACCATAAAGATTGCGACCCTTACATTTTTTACCGTCGGTTTTGCGCTTAAATTTGCTATTTTCCCCCTGCATGCCTGGAAAGTTGACGTGATGACCGGAGCTCCGGTTGTAATAAACGCACTGCTTGCCGGTATCGGTGGGAAAATTCCTCTTTATTGCTTGCTGAGAATATATTCTCTTCTTTTTGGCTGGGATTATCTAATCGAAGTCGGTCTGTTTTCAATCCTCTCTTTTCTGGCTGTCATAACGATCTTTGTCGGACACCTGATGGCATTCAGGCAGGATAATTTAAAAAGACTGCTTGCCTACTCCAGTGTGGCTCATATCGGATACATCGTCGCAGCGCTGGCCGTGGTAACTTCCGAAGGTATCCAGGGTGCGGTTTTTCACGTTCTCAATCACGGT
Organism: bacterium; assembly: GCA_046546195.1. Classification (GTDB taxonomy): domain Bacteria; phylum T1Sed10-126; class T1Sed10-126; order T1Sed10-126; family T1Sed10-126; genus CAYTSZ01. The sequence goes on from JBKGYI010000004.1 coordinate 3,684, forward strand.
ATTATGAAAGCGGGCCTGTTTCTGATTGCCGGTGCTTTTATCTATGAACTGGGAACTGAAAACATAGATGAACTGAAAGGCGCTCATTATCGCCGGCCATTTTTATCGGTGTCTTTTCTGATTCTTTCCCTGGGGATGATAGGAATGCCTCCGGTTAACGGGTTTTTAAGCAAGTGGCAGATGGTTCTTTCAACTATGGCTGCCGGGGCTTATATCTCCTCGCTGGCAATTATAATCGGTGGTTTTATGGCTCTGCTGTATTATTTAAGAATCGCTGTCAGTCTGTTCAGCAGAGCAGAGGAGAATAATACAGCAGAAAATGAGAAATACAGTCTGGCGCTTAATTTTAAATTACCGATCTATTCACTTGTTTTTATCAGTCTCGCTATTTTTATTAACGCTAATATTTTTCACCGGCTGATTGGTTCGGTAATCACACCACTGTTTGAAATCTCCCCCTATGTGACCGCTATCCTGGAGGGGGTTTAAAGTTGCGAGTTGAAAGTTATGAGTTAAATTTAATTCCGAAAAAAAGAGAACAAAGTATACTTTTAAATTCACAAATTCTCTGCGACATTATTGTTTTGGTTGCAGGTTTGTGTGCATGGGCACCGCAATCAGTTTACGGCCAATGTTTAATTTTATCAGAGGAGGTTAAATGTTAATGGTCTTTTCTGGCGGGTTTATTTTATTTGCCCTGGTTCTTCTCGTCTTTTTTTTGCCCCGTTCTTTTTTGAAATGGTATGCTCCCTTTTGCATGGCTATAGTGGCTTTATACGGCTGGTTTATTTCTCCCGCCGGGGTTATGGGGTTTGATTTTTTTGGTTTTGACCTTCAACTTTATGAATACAGGGAATATTCGCGGCTGATTGCTTCGGCGATGGCTCTGTTTGCTTTTTGTTATTATCTTTATATTTTTCCGCGTAATAAAAACCGTGTCTTTTATTTCTTTACCCTTACCCATGTTGCTGCGGCGCTGGCAATTCTCTTTGTCAATGATTTTATGAGTTTTTTCATCCTCTGGGAAACCCTCACGATTACCGCGGCTGCGCTTATATTTATTGAAAACTGTCCTTCGAAACTTATTGTAAAATATTTTATTTATCAGCTTGCCGGAACCATCTCTCTTCTGGCGGGGATCGCTATCTGTTATAGTTCCAGCGGCAGCCTGGTTCTGGAGCCTGTTGCCGGAGCTTATCCGTTTTTTATCCTGGCGGTTCTTATTAAAGCGGCCGTTATTCCCTTTCATATCTGGCTGCCGGCAACTTATCCCAAAGTAAGTTTTGATTTAAGTGTGTTTTTTACCGCTTTTGTGACAAAAGTGGGAGTGTTTTCCGTCTGGTTGCTTACCGGCGGGGTTAACTTCGAACTGCTGGGCGGTATTGTTGCTCTGGTTGCGGTTTTATACGCAATTAAACAGCAGCATCTGCGCAGTTTTCTTTCCTACCACATTATCAGCCAGGTCGGCTATATCCTGGCCGGGCTGTCTTCTGCGAGTTTGCTGGCGACCAGCGGGGGAACCTATCATCTGGTTAATAACATAATTTACAAGGGTTTGCTATTTATGATTGTGGTTGTGATTGCCCGCGAGCTGGGGAGCGAGAATATCGAATCCACCGGCGGACTGGCCCTGACAAAAAAGTATCCGTTTCTTTTTGTGGCAGCCCTGGTTGCCTCGGCCTCGATTACCGGATTACCCCCCTTTAACGGTTTTATTAGCAAGAAAATTATTCTTGAGGGAATTGAAAATGAGCTGGCCGCCAATCTGCTGTTTCTGGCCAGTATCGGCACCGGGTTTTCTTTTACAAAGTTTTTATATTTTTCTTTCCTGCAGCCGGGCCAGCTTGAGTTTGGGAAAAAGCTCAGTTTTGCGCCCCTCCAGAAGTTTGCTGTTTTTATTCTGACCGCCGCCTGTATTTTGCTGGGTCTTTTTCCCGGTTTGCTTATCTCTCAAACCGCCGCATCTGAGCTTGATTTTTATAACCGCTTCGCTGTCAGCCGGGGACTTTTACCGGGGTTGATAGCTGTTTTTATTTTTGTGGTCAGTTACCGGAAGACAGCGGACTTGATTGATTTTTTTATGCCGGACTGGTCAAAAAACAGTTTCTGGCCCGCAAAAACAGCCGGAAAAATCCTGGATATTCTGCAGAACCTCCACAGCGGCAGTCTGCAGCGTTATATAGCCTGGATATTCAGCACCATGCTTGTTTTATGGTTCTATCTTCTGAATAATGGAAATATTTTTAAACCCCTGCTTTTTTCTACAAAAAAATACCTGTTGCTTTTGCTGGGGGCTGCCGGCTGATTTGCTGGTCGGGTAATGTCGGGGAGTTCATAAAAAAGGTGGGAAATAAATGATTTTCCCTGCCGGTTTAATCCTCTTTTTTTTGATTTTCGGACTGGCTGTTTTTCCGAAAAGATGGCTGAAGGGGTATGCTGTTTTGATTATGACGGGGCTGGTTGTCTATCACTGGTTTTTAGTGTCCGGCGGTCAGTTTGGGTTTGAATTCATCGGTTTTAATCTCCGGCTTTTTCAATACAGGGAGTATTCCCGGCTGGTTGGACTGATTTTCTCCCTGTTTGCTCTGGCCTATTATATCTATATCTGGTCCCATAACCGTTCCCGCTTTTTCTATCTGTTTTCTCTTGCCAATGTTGCCGCCGGACTTTCCATTTTATTTGTTAAAGATTTTGTTAGTTTTTATATATTCTGGGAAATATTGACGGTAACAGTGGTTATTCTGATTTTTATTGATAGTTCTTCTACAGAACTGGGAACGAAATATTTTATTTATCAGTTTATCGGAACGGTTTCTCTTTTAACCGGAATTGCCATCTGCTACAGCCAGACAGGTTCGGTTGAACTGGCTGCGGTCCCCCTTTCTTACCCCTTCTTTATTGTTGCCGTGTTTGTTAAAGCGGCAATTGTGCCCTTTCATCTCTGGCTTGTGGATACCTATCCTTACGTCAGTTTTGACCTGGCGGTTTTTCTCTCAGCCTTTGTGACCAAGGTCGGTGTTTTTTCCGTTTATATTTTGACCCCGCTTGTTAACCTGGAGATTGCCGGTGGGCTGCTGGCCTGTGTCGCTGTTTTGTATGCAATCAAACAGACGCAGCTGCGTAATTTTCTTTCCTACCATATTATCAGCCAGATCGGTTATATGCTGGCCGGCCTTTCCTCCGCCACCGCCCTGGGGGCGATAGGTGGGACATACCATCTGATCAGTCATGTACTGTACAAAGGACTATTATTCATGGTTGCCGCCGTTATAACCCTTGAGCTGGGCAGTGAGAAAATAAGAGGGCAGGGCGGGTTTAATTTGACCCGCCGGCGGCCGCTGCTGTTTGTCGCCGCCCTGATAGGGTCGGCTTCAATTACCGGTTTGCCGCCGTTTAACGGATTTGTCAGCAAAACAATCCTGGTTGCCGGCCTGGAAAGCCAGCTTGCCAGGTATCTGCTGATAGCCGCCAGCATAGGAACAGGCTTTTCTTTCACCAAGTTCATCTATTTTTGTTTTTTGAAACCGGGAGGTAAAAAAGTATTATCCGAAAACTGCCTGGTGCTGTCCGAGAAGTCAGCGCTGTTTTTTTTGAGCGGGCTCTGTTTGCTGATGGGGATAGTCCCCGATTTTTTTCTCGCCGGCACTCCTGCGGCCGGGATGAGATTTTACAGCCTGTTTTCTGTGCTTAAAGGGCTGCTGCCGGGTCTGGTTGCGGTATTTTTATTCATCACCGGTTACAAGATAATCATTTTTGCTATTGAATTTGTTTTCCCGGCCTGGGGGAAAATAAATCTGCTGCCTTCGGCGGCTATAAAAAAAATACTTGCTGCACTACAGCAGCTTCACAACGGTAATTTGCAGCGCTATATGAGCTGGGTATTCAGTATCCTGCTGTTTTTATGGTTATATTTATTTAATTATGAGAGCTGGTTTACCCCTCTTTTTAAAATTACCAAAAACCAGTTGCTGTTTTTTCTTCGGGTAACCGGCGGTTAACCTGTTTCATAAACCGGACTCTGCTTTTTTAAAAAATAATACCGTGCCGGATGATCTGTGTTTGCGTGCTCGCATTTTTTCGTTAGAACTTGTGCTTTCCGGGGGACCAATATTAAAATTTTTATTAGAGATTAGTGTTTAGTTTTAACCACTGTTCTATCCTCTCGGGGGTCAGGTTTTTGATAAACAATCTTAAGCCGCGGGTGCTGGGGTGTGCGCCTGCCTGCCGGGCAGTTTTTATCAACTGTTGGGGCGGTTGATTTTTAAAACGCAGGTTCAAGCGGCTGTTCTGGTATTTAAAATCGCTCCATTTGTTATCAACGGCCATGATTTTAAACAGATGACGTCTGAGCAGCATTTGGGCCGGCTCGGGAATCGGTCCAAAAGTATTTGTCCATCTTTTGGCCAGTTCTGTGATTTCTTTTTTTGAGCGACAGGAAGACAGCGCCTGGTACTGGGCGGTAATTTTCCTGTTATCTGGGATATATTCATGGGGGATGTAGTATTCTCCGGGCAGTTTCAGTCGCGGCAGTGGCTCGGGGTCTGCAAAACCTTCCCGCAGTTTTCTTATTGAACGCTGCAGAAGCCGGCAGTAGAGCGGAAAACCGACCGCCCGAATATTTCCGTGCTGATTTTTTCCGAGCAGATTGCCGGCACCTCTTATCTCAAGATCGCGCATCGCCAGCCTGAATCCGCTGCCCAGCTCCGAGCATTCCTTTATAGTTTCCAGGCGCGCTTCTGTTTCCTCTGTTATGTTAGCGTTTCCCGGATAAAACAGGTAAGCGTAGCCCTGTTCGTAGCTCCTTCCTATCCGCCCGCGAAGCTGGTAAAGCTGCGCCAGTCCAAAACGGTGGGCATTTTGAACAATCATTGTGTTTGCCGTTGGGAAATCGAGACCGGCTTCGATAATTGTTGTGCAGACAAGGATATCGATTTCCCTTTTCCCGAAGCTGTTCATTACCTGCTTTAGTTCTGTCTTACTCATTCGCCCGTGGGCATAGGCGACCCGGGCCTCCGGGAGCAGGGAATGGACGTAATCTCGAACTCTTTTTATTTTATTAACCCGGTTGTATACCCAGAAAACCTGGCCGCCACGGGCAAGTTCTCTTTGCAGGGCTTCTTTCGCCGTTCGGGGCTCAAAGGGACCAACTTCAGTTTTTATGGCCACTCTTTCTTCCGGCGGTGTGTTGATGACGCTGATATTCTGGATTCCCGACAGTGACATGTATAAAGTGCGCGGTATCGGGGTTGCCGTTAAGGTGAGTACATCAACGTTTTTGCGGTAAAATTTTAATTTCTCTTTCTGTTTTACCCCGAAACGCTGCTCTTCGTCAATTATCAACAACCCGAGGTCTTTGAATCCCATGTCCTCCGAAAGCAGCCGGTGAGTGCCGATTACCAGGTCGATTTTGCCGGCTTTTAACTGCTTGATAATTTCTTCTGATTCGGATGTTGTTCGGAACCGGCTGAGCATCTCAACTTTGTAGGGAAAAAGTGAAAACCGGTTGCTGAAAGTCTCGTAATGCTGGCGGGCGAGGACGGTGGTCGGAACCAGCATCGCCACCTGCCTGCCGGCGGAGACAGCCTTGAAAGCCGCCCGCAGCGCCACCTCTGTCTTTCCGTAACCCGAATCCCCGCAGATTAAACGGTCCATCGGTTTTGGTTTCTGCAGGTCTTTTTTCACCTCTTCAATTCCTTCCTGCTGGTCCGGGGTCTCCTCGTAGGGAAAGCTTGCTTCAAACTGTATTTGTTCCAGTGTGTCTTCCGGAAAGGGGGGCGAGCTGTATTCCTCCCGGTGTGTGTAGAGGTCGAGCAGTTCGCCGGCTAACTCCTCGACATCCTCTTCAACCCGCTCTTTGATTCGCCGCCAGCGTTTTTTAGTCAGTGAGGAAAGTTCGGGTTGATAACCGGAATCGGCAATGTATTTCTGGACCCGTGTCACCTGATCGGGAGGTAGATAGAGCTTGCCCTCGTCGGCGTACTCGATAAACAGACAGTCACGCCTTGCATTTTCGGTTTCCACCCGTCTGAGTCCCCTGAAACGTCCAATACCTAAATCTTCGTGAACCACTAAATCACCGCTGTTTAACTCCTCGAAATCGGAAAGATACTCAGTCTGGGCCCGGCTGGTTCCGATACGGCCCCGGCGGATTGTACGGTTAAAAAAGTCATCAAGACTGATTCGTGCTGTCAGGTCTTTTTGATAGGAATCGCGCCAGTGGCTTTCGAGGATGATCAGCCGGGTGCCGCGGTGTTTTTTGCTGTCGGGCAATCTGTTTTCTAACAGTTTTTTTAACCGCTGTTTTAATGTTTTTCCCCCGCAGTGGATATATATTTCATTCAATTTACCGCAGAGGTTCTCTATGATATTTATAAATTCATCGACCGGTTGCGGGTCAAATTCCGGTCCGCCGCCCACGGTTATCGGCTTGCCGTAGTCGCTTGTTTCAGCGGGCGGTGTCAGTGGGGTCTGCTGGTAAAAATTAAAGAAGAAACAACTATTTTTGTTAACAGTAATTTCAAGGACATCCTTTATTTTGCGATAGCTTTTCCGGGCCGGCTCTTCCTCTGGCAGGGAATTTATTTTTTCGTCCCAGTCCTCGATCTCCTTCCAGCAGCTTGCCGGCCGGTATACTGCCAGCCGGTAGTTTTCCAGCAGACGTTCTGGATAGCTGAGCGGGCGTGGCCAGAAACCGATCCAGTCGGCTGCTGATGCGGGGGTTCGCGAGTAATCAAGCACCCGGGCTTCCTCGGGAAATCCTTCACTTTCCAGTCGTTGTTTGAGCTGTTCGATCTGAGCGGGAGAAAGTGCGAACTCCGACTGCAGGTTGAGTTCAATTATTTCCGGTGGCTCTTCTTCGGCTGACATCTGGCTGTTGGGATGGTAATACTCTATTTTCTCAATTTCATCGTCAAAAAAACTTATCCGCAGGGGCAGGGGATGCGCTTCCGGGTAAAAATCAAGCAGATCTCCTCGCAGGGAAAAATCACCCGGTTCTCCGGCCAATCCCTGGCGCTCAAATCCGAGGTTTGATAGTTTTGATATAACTTCGTGGGGGGAGATAATCATTCCGGTTTTCAGTTTTAACGAGGGAAGAGCGTCCGGCTTTAACACCGGAGTTCCCAGGGCGCGTACCGGGATAATCAATCCCCGGAGTTTATTATTCTTAAGAGAATTTAAAACCTTTAACCGGCGTTGCTGAAGCTGTTCTCCCGGAATCTGGCTGGCGCCGGGAGTTATTTCCCAGTCTGGAAGTATTTCAACTCGGTCGCCGTGCAGGGCCCTCAGGTTAACGAACAACGTTTCTCCACAGTTTCGATTGGGAACCACAGAGACAAAAGGCCTGTCGGATTCTTTGGTCCACTCTGCCAGCAACCCCAGATTGGTTCCGGTGTAGTAACTGGTCATTGGAATAATTATTTTCCGGAGTTATGCACTTTCAGATAGGGGTCATCTTTAAACAGGTAAGTTTGCAGGTAATCTGCGATGCCCGCTTCCAGGCTGTATAATTCACCGTTAAAACCGGCGTCCCTGATTTTTTCTATGGTAGCCTCGGTGAAATACTGGTAGCGGTTGCGGATTTCGTCGGGCATATCGAAATAAACGATGTTTTCCGGCAGTTGCATCGTTTTAAATACTGCTTTTGCGAGGTCCTCAAACGACCGTGCTTTGCCCCGGCCGATGTTAAAAATTCCGTTTGCTTTCGGGTTGTCCATGAAAAAAAGAGTCATTTTTACCGCGTCTTTCACGTAGAGAAAATCACGTTTTTGCTGCCCGTGTTCGATATTATCCCGGTGGCTTTTGAACAGCCGTATCTCCCCGTCGGTTTGGGCCTGGCCAAAACTCTTGTGAACGACGCTGCGCATCTCTCCTTTGTGATATTCATTGGGACCGTAGACATTAAAATACTTGAGTCCCGCTATCTGCTTGAGCCACTCGTTTTTGCGGGCGTGCAGATCAAATAGGTGTTTGGAGTAGGCGTATTTGTTAAGTGGCCGCAGCGTTTCCAGTTTTTCTTCGTCATCCTCGTAACCTTCGGAGCCGTCACCGTAAGTTGCGGCGCTGGAAGCGTAGATGAAACGGATATCCCTCTGCAGGGCGTAATTGGCCAGCTCCCGGGTGTAGTTGTAGTTGTTATCCATCAGGTAACCCATATCGGTCTCGGTGGTGGCGCTGCAGGCTCCGAGGTGGAAGATAACCTCAGGTTGCGCCGGCAGGTGGCCGCTGTATATCTTTTCGCGAAACGTTTGTTTATCCATGTAATCGTAGACATTGAGATTGCGCAGATTAAGCCATTTTTCTCCGTCTTCAAAACGGTCGACGACAACAATATCATTTAAACCACGTTGATTTAATGCCCAGATCAGGGCGCTGCCAATAAATCCTGCTCCACCGGTAACAACAAACATAGTCATATCTCCTTGGCCTTTGATTTTCGATATCTAAAACTCATGATAAGATGTTATCAAATCAGGTTAAAAAAGTGGAGCCTGCAGTTTGAACGGAGGCGATTTTGATGATTGCAAGTGAAGAAATTATTCGCAGGCTGGACGGCTGGAGTGCCAGGTGGAATTCGCCCCGGCCCGAGCAGGCCAGAAACCGGTTGCTGGATTTTTTAAAAAAATGGCGGAGCCGGAGTGGTGACTGGTTTGAAGGTGTGGCTAAAGATTTTTTTGTGCCTGTTCTGGAAATTCTCCCCTCCGGAAACTGGGAAGAAGGTTTTGCCGGTGAACTGCAAAAACTTCATTTCGCCAACCACACTATCTGGCATTTCGAAGACGAAGCTCGCCGTGATGATGTTTCGCCTCAATGGATTGTTGAAATAAAAAGAGGGATCGACGCCGTTAACCAGCAGCGTAATAATCAGATGGAAAATATAGACGAGTGGGTTTTGACCGCCACCGGTGTAGAACCTGATGACCGGGAACTTGAAATTCATAGTGAACCACCCGGCCTGATGCTCGATAGGTTTTCGATACTTTCTCTCAAAATATATCATTACCGCTGCCAGGGCAAAAATGATGTGCTGGCCCGGCTGGATCGTCAGCGCATTGATCTCGGGGCTGCTTTTGATACTGTGATGCGTCAGTATGCGGCCGGACAGAAGCGGTTTCGAATTTATCGCCAGTTTAAGACTTACAATGACCCGCAAACTAATCCTCTTTTAAAGGGTGGCGGCTGAAAATGCGGCGGGCCGCTTTTATTGATCGCGACGGAACGCTGATCGTTGATAAAAATTATTTATCTGATCCCGAACAACTGGAATGGATTCCGGGAACCATTGAGGCCTTAAAAAAACTCAGGATTGCCGGGTTTTTAATTTATATCGTAAGTAATCAATCTGGAGTGGCCCGCGGTTATTTTGATGAATCCGCAGTGCGGGCTGTTAATGAGCGGATGCTTGCCGATCTCGCCAGAGCCGGTATTGAAGTTGACGGAGTATATTACTGCCCGTATCATCCCCGGGCCAAAATAAAAAAATACAGGCGAGATTCCGAATTGAGAAAACCGGGAGCCGGTATGTTAAAAAAAGCGGCCCGGCAGGAGGATATAGATTTTGCTGCTTCCTATATGTTTGGTGATAAGATTTCGGACCTCGAGGCGGGGAGGAAAATGAACTGTCGCCTGGTGCTGGTGGAAACCGGGAAAGGGAAAAAAGCACGAGAAAAGTTAGATAAACTCGATCTAACCCCGGATCTGATCGCCGTTGATTTCCCGACAGCCGTCCGCCGGATTGTCACTCCCCCTGGCGAGAGATAGGTTCTGGGAATAAAGTGAAAATATGTTTTGTTATAGGTATTGAGGGTATAATAATGTTTTGTTAAGGTGGTTAATTGTTAAGAACTGCTAAAATTTGGATTTTACACGAGCTGGTGCTTTACAAATGGGAATGCAGGAAAGCAAGGAGGGTCAGGGATGAAAGTGGCAGCTGCAGGGGCTGTCTCGGAACAAAACAATGTTTCCCGGCGGCGGGTTTTGGGCCGGCAGGGGGATTCTACGGATTTACGGCGTAAACTGAAGCGAATACAAATAACAGTAAAATTGTTAAAAGCAGCCAGAGGTGTGGGTGAAAATTTGGATCTTGAAGCCTGAGCCGGGCAAGGTGTGTGAATTTTCTTTTGAGCAGAACTGATTGTCTGGTAGTGGTTGGGCCCACCGCTTCGGGTAAATCCTCCTTCTTATATAATAATTTTCAGGATTATCCCCTGTACATTATATCTGCTGATTCGATGCAGGTTTACAGTGGTTTTGATATTGCTACGGCAACTCCGTCCGCCGCCGAACTGGCCATGTTCCCTCATGCTGGAATTAATTGTCTCAGTCCCACTGAAAATTATAATGTTGCTGATTTTCTCGAACTCTGCCAGCAGGCATTTAGAGACGCCGGGGCGGCCGGTTGTTTTCCGGTTGTTGTCGGGGGAACAGCCCTGTATATCAAGACATTTTTATTTGGTCTTGACGAAATGCCCGCGGCAGATTCTGAATACCGTGCTCGCCTTCGCGAACAGGCTCGAAAAGCCGCTCCTGATTTTTTGCACGAAAAGTTAAAGAAAATAGATCCTGCGGCAGCTCAAAAAATTCATCCCAATGACTGGCGGAGGATTATCAGGGCACTTGAAATTTTTCATCTTTCCGGAAAGACAAAATCGGAGTTAATTTCAGAAAATGATAAAATAAGACCCGGAATTAATCCGCTGGTCATTGGATTGAACCGTCCGCCGAAGGAATTAAAAAAAAGAATTCGGCTGCGGGTGGAGAAAATGTTTGATCAGGGATTGGCAGGAGAGATAGAGAGTTTGCGGGAAGAATATTCTCTGGCACGAAATTTACGCCAGGCTATAGGATTTCCGGAGGTGGAGAAGTATCTTGCCGGTAAGATCGATAAAGAGACTCTTGTTGCGGAAATGACAGCCAGTACCTGGCAGTTTGCCCGCAAGCAGATGACCTGGTTCAAACGGTTACCGGTTGAAAAATGGTATCATCCCGAAGAAGAAAAAAAGGAGTTGAAAAAAAGGATTGAACAAAAGATCAGCGAAACCTAATTACGGGATAGAAAAAGCGCTTGGCGTGGCTATTGATGGCTGGCGGGTAAGCGGTCGGCCATTAAAAGAGGAACTGAGGGAGCTTGGTCGTCTTTGCGCGACTGCCGGGGCCCGACTGGAGCGAATTATTATTCAACAAAGGGACAAACCCGACCCTTCTACCCTGGTTGGCCGGGGGAAAGTTGAGGAACTGGTTGAACTTGCCCCGGAATACGATCTGATAGTATTTAATGACTCATTAAAACCGGCCCAGCATAATACATTGCGCAAAAAGTTGCCTGTTAAGGTGATTGATCGAACGGATTTAATTCTTGATATTTTTGCTCGTAGAGCTCAGACCAATGATTCAAAATTACAGGTTGAACTTGCTCAGCTCGAGCACAACCTGCCGCGCAAGAGGGGCTGGGGGTGGGCTCTTACAAATCCGGGAGCCGGTATCGGGACCCGGGGGCCCGGGGAAACAATGATGACGATTAAGGAACGTGATATGCGCCGTAAGATTCACCAGCTTAAAACAAAACTTGAAAATATACGAAAAAAAAGGAATACTCAAAGAAAAAACCGCCGTGGTATTCCAGAAGTCAGTCTGGTTGGGTATACTAATAGTGGAAAAACAACACTTTTAAATGCGCTTACGAACGCGGACGCATTAAAAGAAAACATGCTATTTGCTACACTTGATACGAAAACACGGCGGGTCCATCTGGAAGGAGACCGTTATTTTTTGATGACAGATACGGTTGGATTTATCCAGAGGATGCCCGCTAAGCTGAAGGAAGCTTTCAAGGCCACTCTGGAAGAACTGGGCCGGGCCGCTTGTTTTTTGCATGTGATTGATATCAGCAGCAGCCGGGTCGACGAGCGAATTGGAGTTGTTAATTCTTTATTGAAGGAGCTGGGTTTTGAGGAGAAAAAGAGTTTTATGGTGTTTAATAAGATAGATTGTGTGTCTGCCGGGGTTCTTGAAAGATATAAAAACAGGTTTTCCGATGCTCATTTTATATCGGCGGAGAGCAAAGAAGGCTTGACGAAACTAAAGCAGAGGATATACCGTTATTTGTTAGATAATAATCTCGTTGAAAGACCACAGTATGCTAAAAAGATTCCACTGGAAGGTATGATACAGATATGATTCCCTGGGAAACATTGCACGAAGCAGGCCAGATACTTGCTGATGCTGAACTTAACGAGCTTGTCTGGGAAAATAAGGATTTTAAGATAAATCTTACGGTAAGCAGTGCGACAGCGGTTGCAGCGCCGCCGGCGGATGGTTCCCCGGTTCGCCAGAGTACCAGAGGTGCTCTGCCGCGTGCCAAAGATGATGTCCCCGCCGATTGGATCGCCGTTGAATCGCCGATGGTCGGTACTTTTTACGAAGCTCCGTCCCCGGATGCTGACCCCTTTGTCAGTGTCGGAGATATTGTGGGTTATGATACGACCGTGTGCATAATCGAAGCTATGAAGTTGATGAATGAGATCGAGGCTGATTGTAAGGGAACTGTGAAACAGGTTTGCAAGGAAGATTCCGAACCTGTTAGCAAGGGCGAGGTCCTGTTTTATATAGAACCGGCATGAACAGTGTTGGTTTGTTGAAATAATCATCAATTATTGTTTAAGGAAGTGATTTAATTGGTTATTACACTCGGTGATATGAAAGAAAAAGCCCGGCAGGCACTGCCATATTTTGTTTCTGGCTGGGGGGAGCCGGGGAATAATATGGAACCCCGTTCGGCTTTTGAAAAAGACGAGGCTCCTGAATGGGTTCAAAAATTAGAGTGGGAGGCGCGCTCCGAAATAGGAGCCGAATGGGGGGATAAACATTTTTATGGTTTGATTGCTGAAATATTGCTGGACTTAATTGAATATGGTGAGCATGACTGGGATGAGCCTGTCCTTGCTCCCGAAGAGGCTGTGGACGAGATAGCCAGCCAGTTTTCTATTCCTACGTTGAATGAAGAACTTTTCGAGTGGATTCAGGAGGCGCCGGGCTGGACCGATATGGTTGAAGAGCTTACCGATTCCGATAGTTATGATGTCGAACAGGAACAACAGATAATAACTGAGGCTATGGGCAATGTTATATTTAATGTCCGGCATGCTGTGCTGGAATTTATTTACGAACTACTTGTTGAAGAGGCCGACGAGGGTTAAAATTCGTTGACCGGATAAATTTCTCCCGGTTTCCAGAGGTTGAGATAATATTTCTCAAGGGTTTCTATCGCTCGGGGGTTATTAACCAGGATAGAGGCTTCTGCATGGAGATCAAACCCGCTGTAACCCCAGTTCATACTGCCGATCATTGCCCTGTCATCGACCAGCAGCAGTTTCCAGTGGGCTGTTTTGTGGCGCGGACTTCCCTTCACAGTTATCCCGTTGTCCAGCAGATATTGTGCTGTGTTGGCGTTCATTTCATTCATGAAATCACTGTAATCACTCAACTCCAAAATCACCCGCACATCGAGCCCTTCCTTGTGCGCCTCCACCAGTTTTTGTGCCATTTGATCACTGGTCGAACCTTCATTGTCCGTGCCAAAATATGTTCGGAAAGCATATATCCCCAGCCAGATCCGTTCTTCGGCTTCGTTTAAAAGCTGGTCTATGGCCTCACTGTGCTGCCGGTTGGTAACTGTTTTTAACTCGGGGACTTCCACCGGCTCAAGGTCGGGATCGGTATATGGATCGTCAAAAAGATGTTCGATCCAGCGGACATAATAATCGGCCACGGTGGGGTGGTCTATTCGCAGATTGGTCTCATGAGTGTTGCGGATTGACATCCCGCTCCAGTTGGTTGAGCCTATCATCAGCCGTTTACGATCGGCTATTACCATTTTAGAATGAAGCTTACCACTTCGGCCCCGTTTGGCCTCGCGGACCTGCGCGCCCATTCGGTGCAGCCACTCGATAGCCCAGTGGTTACGGTCCTCCGATTCATTCAGGACAACTTTAATATCAATGCCGCGCTGTGCGGCATTGTTAAGTTCGCGTATAAGTTCCTGGCCGGTGGGATCATTATTTATATAAAGTTGTGTCAGGTGCAGAGTTGATTCGGCACTGCGAATCAATTTCTGGACGCTGCTCAGGTAATGTTCGTCAACGACCACCTGGATAACAGCCTGCTGGTCGGCAAATTTTTCCGGTTCTAACTGATCTTCGGTTTCAATCTCCTCGCCGCCGCAGCCGCCGGTAAATATTAGCAGGAGTAATACGACGGGAATTAAAATAGTAAATTTTGTTTTTGAAAACATAATTATTTCCTTTCATTAAAGAGATTTATGCGCCAGCTTCTAATCCGAATTATTTACATCAAAGCATTGTGGATAATTCAGGAGTTTCATGAATTATTCGGGCTAAACATGAATTTTTGGAACTTCTGGTTTATAAAATTGTGTTTGTTCCGGTGCCAGGATAGCTTTTTCCCTGTATTCGGCGACCCGGCAATTCCAGCCCAGCCGGTCGCTGATTAGCATTCTCATGTTGTCCGCTGATTTAGGCTCGCCGTGGACAAGAAACGTCATCTCCGGTTCCCTCTGGAATGTTTCCAGCCAGTCGATAATTTCTTCATAATCAGCGTGAGCGGATAGGTTGTTGAGAACTTCCACAGCGGCACGGATTTTAACCTGCTGACCGTGTATTTTTACGCTGGGAACTCCGGCTAACATTTTAGCTCCCCTGGTTCCTCCGGCCTGGTAGCCGGCAAATAGAATTGTGTTTCTTTCGTCGCCTGCATAATTTTTTAAATGGTGAAGAACCCGTCCTCCGGTTGCCATTCCGCTTGCTGAAACGATAATCATCGGACCCGAGCGGCGATTTATTGCTTTTGATTCTTCAACACTGGAGGTGTAGGTGACTATCTCGTTTATCTTATCACAGTCTTCCGGTTCGATCCGGTGAATATCAGTACTCTGGTTAAAAATATCGGTAACTTTTACGGCCATAGGACTATCCAGGAAAACAGGTATTTCCGGGATCTGTTTTTTCTCCATAAGCTGCTGTAGATAATACAGCAGTAACTGGGCGCGACCGACGGCGAAAGAAGGGATCACGATTATTCCGTCCCTTTTTACTGTTTCATTAATTATTTCTGACAGTTCTTTCTCGGCGGATTTTTCATCGTGTTTTCGCAGTCCGTAAGTGGATTCAAGAACAAGAAAATCGGGAGCATGTCCGGTTGCAGGGGGGTGCATCAGGGGATCGTTGGGTCGTCCGAGATCTCCGGAAAATAGCAACTTACTCTTACCGTTATTTAGTTGAACCAGCGAAGCGCCCAGGATATGACCGGCCTGTTTGAAATCTATTTTCAACTCATCATTAAGTTTGACCACCTGATCGTAATCAACAGTTTTAAACTGTTTCAGCACCATAAGCGCATCTTCTTCCGTGTAAAGGGGTCTGGCTGGTTTGTGGCTGGAGAACCCTTTCTTGTTTGCATAGGCGGCATCTTCCTCGTGAATTCTGCCGCTGTCGGGCAGCAGGATGTTGCAGAGGAGC
>JBKGYI010000005.1:0-15969 GCA_046546195.1 bacterium
GTCCAGCGGGCGAATCTATTCACAACGTTTTTGTCGTGAATAATTCGGGTTAGAGAAGAAAAAACTGTTGAGGCTACAAAAACACAAGCCTGACTGGTACAACTTTTGGGGACAAGCTCCGGATAGGATTTAGTTTGATTTTATTTTTTGGGCGAGGGTGTCGGCAAGGAGGCCGACGGTCAGGACGTAGTGATTGGAACGGTTGTAGCTGAAGATGGCCTGAAAATTGCCGGTTACTGCGAAATAAAGCTCATTTGTATCGCCGGTGGTGATCAGTTTTTGGTTTGCCGGCGGGGTTTCTCCTTTATCAATTTCTCTTCCCCAACCCTGATTTTTATCCCAGTTATGTTTGCTGATGTAACTGGCTATTGAGGCGAGGATGTCGGCTTCGCTGTTCCAGATGTCCGCCCAGCCGTCGCCGTCGAAGTCAACAGCATAATGTAGATAGGAAGAGGGCATAAACTGGACCTGGCCCATCGCTCCCGCCCAGGAACTTTTCTGGTCGCTCAGGGGGAAATCTTTATTTTCATGCATCTTCAGGTAGCTCAGAAGTTCTCCACGAAAATATCTCCGGGAACGGGGATGGCTATAGGCAAGGGTGATGAGGGAATTGAGGGTGCGATAGGTGTTTTTATGGGAGCCGTAGCGGCTTTCCAGACCCCAGATGGCCAGCAGATATTCCGGGGGGACACCGAATTTCTTTTCTATCCGGACCAGTGTGTCCTGGAGGTCATTGTATTTTTTTGCTCCTTTTTCAATCATCTTTTCGGTAAGAAACCAGCCTTTGTATTTTTCAAACGTAACCTTAAACTCCGGTTGCTTTTTTTTATCAAATTTCTCTGCAATCTCACTGTCAGGTTTTGCACCGTTCAGGAGGGTAAGGGTGGTGTCGGAAATTCCTTTTTCCCGGGCCTCTTTTTTGAAATCTTCCAGCCACTCGGGGAATTTTTCTCCGGCTCTGATGTGAGCGGGGTTGCACAGAAGAAAGAGCAGGGTAATACCGACTGCTGTAGCCGTTATGAAAAATAACCTGTTATTGTGTTTCATTATAATATACACTTTCTCGGGATAATCAGGTCAAATTTTGAATTATGTGGAAACCGGTTTTTTGCTCTCGTTTCAGGCGGGCCTTTCAGGCCCGATCCTGGTTTATTTTGCTTTTATGCAGGCATCCAGACCACAAGCAAAATAAAATCCGGAAAAAGAGAACAACATCCGTTTTTGAATTTCACATAATTTTTGTGACACTACGGATAATTATTTTAGCTTCGGTAAAAACCTGTGAGAACTGTAACGATATTCTCATAAACCGGTGGCAAGAAAAGCGGGTAAAGAGAAGAAACGAAGGGGGAAGGGATAATTGAGAAAAACTTTTGTGTATGGTTTGATTTTGCTGCTGGAGGGTCTTAAACTTAAGTGTGGCAATTATTCTTTTTAAAGGTGGCGATTCAGATGAAGATAACAGTAAGTCATGTCCATCCTCTGAAAATCGATGTTGAAGATGAGGAGGAGATTGAGGTTGAGGACGGGGTTACGGTGGATGAGCTGCTGAATGAGTTTGATATTCCCCGGGAACAGCGTCATTTTGTGCGTCCCGAAATAAACGGTGAGGAAAAACAGATTTCGGCAAAACTGTCAGAGGGTGACCATCTGCATCTTTTTATGCATGTAAACCGCTGATATAGAGGGGGCTTAGTTTTCAGTGAAGATGCGGTTGGTTTCGATCAGTGATTCGTAATCGCGCACCGCGCCATCGTTGAGGAAACACTCGATCGTTTTGCGCCCGAGGGGATGCAGCTCGCCGGTCAGGTATTGCTGCAGTTCTTTTTTGAAGAAATCGACAAGGATTTTTGCTCCCTCGTCATATGCTTCCTTACCGACTTCGGGTTGTCTTTCCACCTTGAGCAGGTCGCTTCTGATTGGCTGGCCTTCAACAACGAGTTTGTTCAGGCAGTAGCCAAGCAGGTTGCAGCGTGATTCACTCAGTTCGTTGCGCTGGAAACGTCCTCCGCGCCGGGGCAGGTATTCGCGCATGATCCATTCCGGCATAAATCCGGTTTCCCAGGCTCCGATATGTTTGATCGGGCATAGAACATTCAGGATCTCCGGGTTACCCATGAACTGCTTGAGCAACAGGTTGGCCTGGGCAACTTTGGAACCGGTGGCGAAGGGCCAGTAAGAACCGACCCCTTCCGAACTTAACTCCCCGGTATCTACGATACTGGGATTATCAAATCCGCGCGGTGAAACCAGTCTCCACAGCCAGGCCAGTGCCGGCGGCAGGATGTGAAAAATTCCCAAAATTCCGTAATTAGGTTCTTCTTTGGTGCAGGGAGGGGTGCGCACGCCAAAACTTCTGATATCAACGTTTAACGGTTTGTTGACAATGTCAGGAACAATTTTACGGGGCAAAACGAAGCGTGGATTGGGGCAGGGGACACCCGGTTCATCTTCAATATGTTCCCAGAGCAGAGCCGTGCTGCCGGGCTGGGCGTCTATGTTCAGGAAAAGAAGAGGGACCTGCGGGCGCAGCGAGCGTGCTTCGATATCGGGGTCGGTTCCGTAATTTTCTATGTGGTCGACCCGGATAAACCAGCCGTCCTCGGCATCGGCGACGGTCAGCTTGCCATCGTCCTGCTGGAGATCTTTATGGCATAAAACCATGTCGTCGGCAACAGGTTCAAGTTCGCAGCAGCGAGGGAGTATTAATTTTTCATCTTCACCGGCCCGGGGGTTTGTGCCCAGGAGAAGGGTGCCGTCGATAGCCCGGTGCAGGTGTTCGTTCATTTCACTTTTTCCCCCGCCGCTGGCTCCCTCGTGCATAATCGTGAATGTATTATTATAGGGAGTGCGGATCCGTACGACCGAGGCGTGGGCTGTGACCCAGTCTTCCATTTCGCCGAAATGTAAAAGCGCACTGTAAACACCTTTTTTGGCGCTGGGGCCGGGGTAGAGGTTGTAGCTGAAAACTTCGTGGCGGGTTGTGCTTCTGTTGTGGACAACTATCTGCCGGCCGTCAAAATGAGTGTGCCGGAAAGGAGGCGCAACATACATGTAGAGTTTTGGTTCGAAATTACCTTCATATTTCTCAATGTCCACAACTCCCTGCAGCAATCCGAGTCCAAAAGCAAAAAAACCAGCATTGGCGGGTACGACGGCAAAGGCGGGGATGCCGCAGTTTGCCTGGCCGGCCATGAACGGGAAAACAGCCAGATCACGGTCGGCAAGCCACTCGAAAGTTTCTTTGCGCAGCGGGTCAAATTCATTCCCCATTTCATCCTCGAAACGTCTTTTATCGCTGGGAAGATCGTCACCGATCAGCATGCAGTTAGGATCGCGCCGGCGCATGTAAGGCTCGGGGTAGTTGACCGACAGCCCGTTTTTAACCCGGCAGACTTCTGCTTCGGAAACCATTTTGCCGTCCACTTCGTAATCAACATTGTAGACATCTTTTTCCCCGGGCAGGGCAAGTTCATATAAATCGTTGGAATTCTGGGCCACGGTTACCGAGGAAGCACCTTTTAATACCTGTTTGATTTCAGGATCAAGATCAAAATGTTCATCAAGTGCGTTGCGCTGCAAAACCATTTTTATCATCTCTCCACAATTGAAAAAAGTCGGATAAACTATGAAGGAGGATTATTATATGTTCTATGGCAAAGAAATAACAGTGATAATACGGCTTAATTTTGAAAAATTGTTATTTGGCGGAAAAACCGGGGTATCATCGTTTATTTTCTGTTGCTTTTTGAATTTTTTGGGGACTGACTTGTTTTTATCTATGGTTATCGCAGTGGCCAGGGGGCCTGTTTCTACACAGATTTTTCAAATTAAATTTGACATCTGCAGTTCAGTAGCGTAAACTAATTGTGGTGAGAAAAATGATTTATCAGGTTGATGTTTTCAACAAAAATACATTTACCCACCTACTTCTAAGCCTGGGCTAACCAGGCAAACTATACCCTTTTACCTTACCCTTTATTTTTTTAATTTTTGTTCGACAGCAGATAGCAGATAGTGCCGGATTTCTTTCCCGGATGTCTGTAATGTGATAGAATAAGCGATTCCTTAATTAACGGAGGTTATTACGATGAACCCGGAAAAAGAAGAAAAAAAAGTTAAAATTTTTGATACAACTCTGCGCGATGGAGAGCAGTCTCCCGGGGCCAGTTTAAATGCGGCCGAAAAACTGGAGATTGCCCGTCAGCTTGCTCGTATGAAAGTAGATATTATTGAAGCCGGGTTTCCTATTTCTTCTCAGGGAGATTTTGAAGCAGTGCAGCAGGTGGCCCGGGAGGTCAAGGGACCGACGATTGCCGGTCTGGCTCGCTCGCGAAAAGGCGATATTGAGACCTGTGCCCGGGCGGTGGAGCCGGCTGAAAAGGGGCGGATCCATGTTTTTATTGCTACGAGCGATATTCATGTCGAGCAAAAACTCGAGAAGACCAAGCAGGAAGTACTTGATACTGCGGTTGAGGCGGTTGAATATGCGAAAACATTTGTTGACGACGTGCAGTTCAGTCCGGAGGATGCCGCGCGGACCCAGCCTGATTTTTTGCGGGAAATAGTCGAAGCTGTTATCGCCGCCGGTGCAACCACGGTGAATATTCCCGACACGGTCGGTTATGCGGTGCCCGAGCAGTTTGCAAATATAATCAGTGATCTGAAAACAAACGTGCCGAATATCGATGATGCGGTTATCAGCGTTCACTGTCACAATGATCTCGGACTGGCCGTGGCCAATTCTCTGGCTGCGGTTAAAGCTGGAGCTGGCCAGGTGGAAGTGGCTGTCAACGGGATCGGTGAACGGGCCGGGAATGCCGCGCTTGAGGAGATTGTGATGGGTTTGAAAACCCGTCAGGATTATTATGGAGTCGGTTTTAACCTCGATACGACTCAAATCGCCCGTTCGAGCCGGCTGGTCAGTTCGTTGACCGGACTGGTTGTTCAGCGCAACAAGGCGATTGTCGGTGCCAATGCTTTTGCCCACGAGGCCGGAATTCATCAGCACGGTGTCCTGAAAGAGCCGCGCACTTATGAAATTATGCGGGCCGAAGATATTGGACTTGAAAAAAGTGAGATTGTGCTTGGTAAACACTCCGGGCGCCATGCTTTCCGCAGCCGGCTTGAGGACCTGGGGTATGAGCTTGACGATCAGGCGCTGGAAAAAGCGTTTGAACGGTTCAAAGCACTGGCCGACAAGAAAAAAGAGATTTTTGATGAGGATCTGGAAGTCATAATTGAGGATGAAGTGGCTCGTGTGCCCGAGGTTTATACATTGAAATATGTGCATGTGCTCAGCGGTAATACCGTGCTGCCGACGGCGACAGTTGAACTGGAAAGTGAAGATGGGATCAAACGTGCCGCTTCTTCCGGGGATGGCCCGGTTGATGCTGTTTACTCGGCGATTAACCAGATAACCGGTCTTGTTCCCCAGCTTAATGATTATTCGATTCGTTCGGTAACCCGGGGTCAGGACGCACTGGGAGAAGTTACGGTAAAGATGACCCTTGAAGGCGAGGTTGTTCATGGACGCGGGGCAAGTACCGATGTGCTGGAGGCCAGCGCGCGGGCTTACCTGGCTGCACTGAACCGGGCAATTCACCGAAAAAAATCCGGGGATACTAAAAAAGTAGAAGACAGAATTTAAGATTAAGTTGAAAGAAAAAGGAGAATTATTATGAGTTTTAAACTTGCAGTTTTACCCGGTGACGGGATCGGTCCGGAGGTTACAGGTGAGGCCCTGAAGCTCCTGGAAGCTATTGTGGAAACCGATTCATCTCTTGATATTGAAATTAATGAATACGATGTTGGCGGTGCTTCGATTGATAAACACGGTGAGCCGCTCAAAGAGGAGGTTCTTGCTGATTGTAAAGACTCTGATGCTATTTTGCTGGGAGCGGTTGGTGGTCCTAAATGGGATGAACTGCCGGTGCACAAACGGCCCGAACATGCGCTGCTTTCGCTGCGCAAGCAGTGTGAACTTTTTGCCAATCTGCGCCCGGCCCGTGTCTACTCGGCTCTTGTTGACAGCTCACCGCTTAAAAATGAGATAGCTGAAAATGCGAACCTGCTGATTGTTCGTGAACTTACCGGGGGGCTGTATTTTGCTCTACCCCGCGGCATCGAAGGACAGGGAACCAAGAGACGTGGTTTTAACACCCTTTCCTACAGTGCGCTGGAAGTGAAGAGGATTACCGAGGTGGCTGTGCGGGCTGCCCGCCGCCGCTTTGGGCGGTTGACTTCCGTGGATAAGGCAAATGTCCTGGAAAGCTCCAAGGTCTGGCGGGAAACGGTTGTTGATGTTGTTCCTGATGATATCGAATTGGATCATCTTTACGTTGATAATGCGGCCATGCAGTTGATCCGTGACCCGCGCCAGTTTGATGTTATTGTTACAGGTAATATGTTTGGTGATATTCTTTCCGATGCCGCTTCGCAGATTACCGGTTCGATAGGACTTTTACCCTCGGCCAGTCTTGGCGAAGGGAAGCTGGGAATGTATGAGCCGGTTCACGGTAGCGCCCCTGATATTGCCGGCGAAGGTAAGGCTAATCCGCTGGCGACTATTTTATCGCTGGCGATGATGTTTCGCTACAGTATGTCCGGTTCACCCTGGGCGGAGCGGATTGAAACTGCGGTGGAAAATGTTGTTAACAGTGGGGCACGAACTGCTGATATGTATCACCCGGACAAAAAATATCTTTCCACCGCTGAGATGGGGCGGGAAGTATTAAATGAACTCAATAAAGTTGTTGGAGGCGAAGATTGATGTACAAGGTAGCAGTTGCCGGCGCCACCGGAGCGGTGGGCCGGGAAATGATAAGAATTCTTGAGGAACGTGATTTTCCAATTTCCGAGCTGGTTTTACTGGCCAGCGAGCGTTCCCGGGGGAAAAAACTTTCCTTCCAGGGTCGGGATATTGAAGTTGAGGTTCTGGCCGACCGTTCTTTTGAAGATATTGATATAGCGCTTTTTTCTGCCGGTTCATCAATTGTCAAAGAGCACGCCGGGAGGATAATTGAGGACGGTGCTGTTATTGTTGATAATAGCAGTGCCTTTCGCTATGAGCCGGAGATTCCGCTTGTTGTCCCCGAGGTTAACCCCGGTGCTCTGGACAGTCACGAGGGTCTTGTTGCCAATCCGAATTGTAGCACGATCCAGCTTGTTATGGTTCTGGCTCCGATTCACGAGAAATACGGGATCAAACGTATTGTTGTCTCAACTTACCAGGCCGCCAGTGGTGCCGGTGGCAGTGGCCGCCAGGAGCTTTTTGAACACACCCGGCTGCTGACTAACGGTGAGAGCATACCGGCTCCCAAGGAGTTTACGCGCGAACTGGCTTTCAATGCTATTCCCCAGATTGATGTTTTCCTGGAAGAGGATAATAACTATACCAAAGAAGAGATGAAAATGGTCTGGGAGACTCGAAAAATACTTGATGATCAGATAATAGAAGTATCCCCGACCGCGGTGCGTATCCCGGTTTTAAACTGTCACGGTGAGGCGGTTAACATCGAAACGCACAGTGGATGTGCGCCGGAAGAGGTGCGCCGCCTGCTTGCCGGATCGCCGGGAGTTAAGGTTGTCGACAATCCGGCGGAGGGGGAATTTCCGACGATGCTTGATGCTGACGGAACCGACGACACCTATGTCGGTCGTATCCGCCGCGACCCGAGCCTGAAACACGGTTTGAACTGCTGGATAGTCGCCGATAATTTGCGCAAGGGCGCGGCATTGAATACGATTCAGATCGCGGAGACCCTGATTGCGCGGGAACTGGTCTGAATACTTTTTTGTAGTTTTTACAATCAGGCCGGGCAGGATTTCGTGGGTTTTAGCTCAGGTAAAATACATTTTTGGTCGACATTAACAAAGAATTACGGAGTCCACCAGGGAGAGTTTTATTATGTCCGAATCTTTGATTGATTTTCACCATGTGTCCAAGATTTATGATGAAGGGAGCACGGTCCGTGCTCTTGATGAAGTCACTTTTTCGATGAATAAAGGTGATTTTCATTTTATACTTGGCCCGTCCGGAGCCGGTAAAACCACCCTGATGCGTCTTATTTATCGTGATATCAGACCAACACGCGGTCAGATACTTGTTAACCGGCGTAATGTTGCCAACCTGTCCGAAAAAGAGATACCTGACTTGCGTCGCCGGATCGGGGTTGTTTTCCAGGACTTTAAGTTGCTTACCGACCGTTCTGTCTTTGATAATGTGGCCATTTCCCTTCTCGTTCGTGGTGAGGATAAATATGAGATAAACAGACGAGTGATGCGTGCTCTTGACCAGGTGGAGCTTACCGATAAACGGGACATGAATCCCCGTCAGCTGGCTGGCGGTGAAGCACAGCGGGTCAGTCTGGGCCGGGCGCTGGTCAAAGAACCGGAAATCTTGCTCGCTGACGAGCCCACGGGTAATCTTGATCCTGATCTTGCCGACCGGCTTACAAAGTTGTTAGAAGAGATTAACCGGCGAGGTACAACATTGCTTGTGGCAACACATGATTACCGGATTGTGGAAAAATCGAATCAGCCCTGCATTGTACTTAAAGACGGGCGGCTTGTGGAAGGCCCGACCCGCAATCCGGAACACCTGCGGCCGTATGCTAATTCCTCATCCGGGGAGCTGAAGGGCTAATGTCAGTAACTAAATATTTATTGCGTTTTTCATGGAAAAATTTAACCGACAACAGATTAATGAATATCGTTGCATTTGGGACGACAGCAATGGCCCTGTTGATTATGGGCGGGGTTTTACTTGTCCATCAGAATTCAACAATGATAATCAGGCGCATGAAAGCGGAAGCACCGTTAATAGTTTTTCTTGAGGAAGGTGTCCGGGAAAGTGACTGGCGTGAACTGCAGTCCCGTCTGCTGTCCCGGGCTGAAATCAGCGAAGCCAGGCATAAATCGTCCGACGAGGCTCTGCAGGAGTTTCGCCAGCGGCTGGGGGGAGAGGCGGGGCTGCTTGAGGGGTTGACCCGCAATCCGCTTCCGGCTTCGCTTCACCTGCGTCTGCAGCCTGAGTATATAGAAAAAATATCCGATCTTGCTGAAGAAATAAACGACTGGGACGGGGTGGAGTCTGTTGATTACGGTCGCGATATAGTGGAGCGCATTCAGGCCCTCGGCCAGGTTATTCAGTTTGTTCTTGCCGTGATTGGAATAATTATCTGCGTGGTTGCAGTTTTTATAATATTCAATACGATTCAACTTTCTGTTGTTTCCCGTTCGACGGAGATAGAGATACTAAAACTTGTGGGGGCGACCCGGCTTTTTATCGGGTTTCCTTTTGTGGTTGGTGGAGTGATCCACGGACTGTTCGGCAGTTTGCTTGCCCAGGGATTGCTCTGGCTTCTTTACTGGGTGGCGGCGAGCCGTCTGGCGGCGCTGCCTTTCCTGGGAACCCAAATCTATTTTTTAACCGGTTCGCGCATTGCATTGCTTGTTGTGCTGGGAACTTTACTCGGGGTGGTTGGCAGTGTCACGGCGATTTATCGTTCTGTGCGTCATATGTAGTTTTCTCAGCATTTTTGTTTCCCGACAGGTGGTTGGAAATGATCGTCGCGGACTGCAGGAAGAGCTGAATCAACTGCACGAGGAATTTAATACCTACCGTCAGCGGCTTCAGGAAACCCGTTCCCAGCGGGAAGAAACTGAGGAAAAACTCGAAGAAGCTCGCAGCCAGGAAAATTCACTGCTTTCTCTTCTGGAAAAGTATCGCAATGAAATAGAAACTACCCGGCGCCGTCTGCAGAATCAGCGTCGCTCCGAGGAGCAGGCCCGGCAAAGGCTTCGGGAGGTAACGGAAGAGATATCGGAGCTGGAAGCGCTGCTTTCCGAGCGCGAAGAGCTGCTTTATGACCGTCTGCGGGGGATTTATAAACAGGGCGAATTGATGTCCGGTGAGGTTTTTTTTGGCGCTGGTTCGATGGATGAGCTGGTTGTTAACAACCGTTATTTTCGTGAAATAATCGAACATGACCGGAGAATTATTGAAAATTATCGCCAGACACTTGAAGAGTTGAATAAACTGCGGGAGGAACGAAATAGTATACTGAAAAACCGCCGCCGTCTGCGTCGCCAGGTGAGGGAAAGCCTGAACCAGCTTGAACAGACCCGAAAGCGCCGCCAGGGGGTACTGGATGAGATTCGTAACCGCCGTGATTTTTACCAGCAGCAGATAGAAGAACTGGAGCAGCGCCAGGGTCAGCTTCGTAATGTTGTCCTGGAACTGCAAAAAGAGCGCTCGATGACTGAATCCCAGCTTGAACGTCTTACCCACGAATTTGGTCGTCAGAAAGGGAAGTTGCCCTGGCCGGTGGAGAGTCGTGAAATTCTGCGGCCTTTTGGCCGCTGGCGCGAAGATGAGATTATCCATCGTAATGAGGGGATAGATATAAAAGTAAAGGAAGGGGCAGAAGTTCACGCCGTGGGGCCCGGTGAGGTTGTTTTCGCCAGTCCTTACCGGGGAATGGGCAAAGTTGTCATCGTTCGCCATAATGAATCTTTTATCACCCTGTATGGTTCGCTTATTGAGCTGGAGGTGGAGCGCGGCGAGGAAGTAGGGACGGACACGCTTCTTGGCAGAGCCGGGCAAACGGTTGGCCTGCGCGACCCGAGGCTTTATTTTCAGATATTTGAGGGCCGCAATATATTGAATCCCACCGAATGGCTGAAATGAACTGCAGAATATATCTTATTTCACCACCCCGGGGGAATTTTCTGGCCCGGCTGCCGGCTGTTTTGCGGGCAGGCGCCGGCTGGTTTCAATACCGCCGCGAGAACCTTTCCGACCGGGCAATGCTTGAAGAAATTATCCAGGTCAAAAAGATAACCGATGCTTTTGCCGCAAAATTAATAGTAAATGACCGGCCGGATCTTGCCCTTGCCGCCGGAGCGGACGGTGTTCACCTGGGTGCTGATGATCTCCCCCCGCGCCCGGTAAAAAAAATGTGGCCCGGGCTAATTGTCGGAGTTACCCGGCGTTATGAACAGTCCCCGGTCACCGGGGCGGACTACTACGGGGTGGGACCGGTTTTTAATCCGGTTTCTAAAAAACTGGCTGTTGACCCCTGCGGCTGGTCCGGTGTGGAATTGTTTCTTAAAAAAACCGACAAAGCGGTCTACGCGATAGGGGGTTTGACTGCTGAGAACCTGAAAAAAGCTCCGGGTAAACTGGCCGGTGCGGCAGTAATAAGCGCAGTCTGTACTGCTTCCGACCCGGCAGAAGCAACCGCCCGGTTGCTTAATAGCCTGAATAATAAATAATTTTCTCTGATTTTATGAGCCAATCACCTCCAAAGTAAGATGGACAGAACCTTCCAATGCTTCGCCATTGCCCGGCTTGACGCCCAAGGATGTGCTAATGCTGCGGACGCTTCGTGCCCTTGTCCGGAATGACATGGGAAGGTTCTATAAGATGGATGAAAAGGTTTGTCTTCGGGGTTATAATATAGGAAAAAGAAGGAGGATGCCGGAGATGCATGAAGTGTCACTTGCTGTGGACTTGATTGAGCAGATTGAGAATATTGTCAGCGAACAGCAAGAAAAAGGTGAACAGGTCAACAGGGTGGAAACAATCACCCTGGAGCTTGGTAAAATGAGTCATGTTGTTGCCGACTCCTTCCGATTTGCTTTTGAAGCGGTTAGCGAAGGAGAGCTGTTTGCCGAAACTGAAATTATTATTAGAAGTGTTCCGGTCAAAATAAAATGCGCCGCTTGTGGTGAAAAGTTTGAAATCGAACCCGGTGTTCTGTGCTGTCCGGACTGTGGGAGTTCTCAGACAGAGATTTTACAGGGCAGGGATTTTATTTTTAAATCAATAGAATTAAGGTGATGAAAAGTGAGTAAAAAGAAACTTAGAACAGTTGAAGTTGGAGAGAAAGTTTTAAAAGCCAATGAAGAGGTTGCCGCGCAACTGCGCAGCCTGTACAGGGAAAATGAATTAAAAGGTGTTTTTAATCTAATCAGTTCTCCGGGATCCGGTAAGACTTCACTGCTTGAAAATATTGTCCCGGAAATCGAAAACTGTGGAATTATTGAGGGCGATATAGCTACCGCTCGCGATGCCGAACGGATATATGAACTTACCGATGATGTTGTTCAGATTACCACCCGTGGGGCCTGTCACCTTGATGCCCGAATGGTCAGCGGAGTTTTTCCGGATTTTGATCTTTCCGGAATCGATTATCTGTTCATCGAAAATGTAGGTAACCTTGTTTGCCCGACCGGTTATGACCTGGGGGAAGATCAAAAGATTGTGGTTATCAGTCTGCCGGAAGGGGAGGATAAAGCTGCTAAGTACCCCGGTATTTTCAGGGAGTCTGCTATCTGTGTCATTAACAAGATTGACCTGGAGCCTTATTGCGATGTAGATATTGATAATCTGGAGGAAGATATTCTCCGGGTAAATCCCAATCTCCAGCTTTTCCGTGTATCCTGCAAAACGGGCGAGGGAATTGTCGAATTAGTCGAAGCCCTCAAAAGTTAGCGGCATATCGGCGAGCAACCCGTGGCCGGCAATTTTTTTCATGGCGTTACGGCGGGGATCTGAAAGTGTCCTGTTCTGAAGTTATGTGAGCAGTATGGAGCAGGGGGCAGGGGATGAACAATGAGACATGTTTTCAGCCAGCCGGTTATGCTTTTAAGCTTAATGGGCGATATCCCCACAGTCAGGCGGCCTGAATTCCGGAAAAAATTAAACCATCCAGATACTCAGCAGGTTTAAGATAATTCCTATCAAAATAGCCATAAACCCCCAGGTGAGCCAGCGAAAGAATTTTAGAAATTCAGTTTCCATGTGATTTATACGCCCTTCCATCTGGTTGAAGCGCCCTTCCATCTGGTTGAAGCGCCCTTCCATCTGATTGAAGCGCCCTTCCATCTGGTCAAAACGTTTATTCATGGCAGCTTCTAATTGATTGAAGCGCTGGTTTGTGCTGGATTCAAGGTTATCGATTCGCCGGTCAAGGGAATCTATTCTGTTTTCAAGCGAATTAAACCGTTCTCCAAAATTTTCAGTTCGACCTTTAATCAGGGAAACTTCAGATTCAACCTTTGTTATACGGCTTTCTATTTTTTTTGCTGCATCAGCCATTTTATTCACCTCGTTATAAATATATCACCTTTACACCCAAAAAGTCAAAAAAAGTAAAAAACCTGGATTTCAGTTATTTTAAAAATTTCAATCAAAGGGTTTTATGAGTTCGTTTTTCGAGGCGGTCAAAGGTGGAGAAAATATCGTCGTCGGCAATTTGATCGACGTGATCCACGGAGACGACTTCCCTTATTTCCACGTCATCATCATAGAGCCGGTCATTATACAGGGATTTGTGTGCTTGAATCTGCTGTAAATCAACCAGGAATGGGCGGTTTATTTCATTTTCGGAGTCATCAAAAATTATGCAGACCACGGGATGTTTTAGATCTCGAGGATGGTTTTTATGGACAACTCCTATTTCTCCGTTGGTCAGGCGCACCAGGCTGCCCACGGGATAAAGTCCGATGCAGCGCAGCAGATCGTGAACGATCTGTTTGGTTTCTGGAAAATCACCAAATTCTTTGGTCAGTGATAAGAAGGCACGATTGGGTGTGATACGCTCCTTGTAAACCCGTTTTGAGGTAAGGGCGTCGTAAACATCGAATACGGAGATCACCCGGGAAATTGGATCTATTTTTATTTTTCCTTCGGGATAGCCGCTTCCGTCAGGGCGTTCATGGTGTTCGTAGGCGATGCTCAGCAGTTTGGAGTCGACATTCATTTCTTTGAGAGTCTCATAACCCCACTCCGGATGTTTTTTTACGATTTTATATTCGTCCTCCGAGAGCCGGTCGTGTTTGGTTATTATACTGTCGGGGATAAAAATTTTTCCGATATCATGAAGCATTGCCCCATAGGTGAACTCGACAATTTCCCGGTGGGGGCGGTTGTGATACTGCAGGTAGAGTA
Organism: bacterium; assembly: GCA_046546195.1. Lineage (GTDB taxonomy): Bacteria > T1Sed10-126 > T1Sed10-126 > T1Sed10-126 > T1Sed10-126 > CAYTSZ01. Next base: position 13,961 of record JBKGYI010000005.1, read on the forward strand.
GAGTCAGGATACCGACATTGACAGAGTGGCGGAAAGTATCAAAATCGTATTCGCCGATCTGGGTGAGGAAGGCCAGACTGGCCGGTGAACCGCTGGCGTAATCGATCATGTTATTAACAAATGGCAGTAATTTTTGAGGTTCAACCGGAATTTTCTCTTTTACATGTGTGAAAATATCTTTGATCTGCTCGATTGTGTTGTGATAGAGGATCTGGGTCTCTTCTATTTTAGTTTCCGCGTCGTTGATACTTTTCCCTATTTTTTCAGCCGGGATAGTTTTTTTGGGAGGAATATTTATGGATTTGCCGCCAGCAATAATAGCGTGGAAAACATTTAGCTCCTTAAGTCGCTGCAGATCTTTCTCATTATGTATCCAGTAGTTACGCAGCAGCAGCCGTTTTTTTTGATCATACGCTTCAATGATATGATTGCCGATTTCAAGTTCATTGGCCCGGACAGCGTGAGTCACTAAAATCACCGTTAAATCATTGTTATTTGAGACTGCAGCTTAAACCTGTCCGACAGCAGTTATGCTCACTTTAATTTAAAGATAACCCAAACTCTCAAAACAATCCAGTAAAAAATAATATTTATTCAACTCCACTGTAATGTGTCGAATTGATTCCGGTTAATCTATCGAATTAAGGCCGGGGATGAGTAGTGGGGAGCGTGGGGCGGGGAGCGGGTAGCAAAACCCGAAAAGTCAAAATCAACGGCTAAATCCCAGGGTTTGCACCCTGGGCTGTCCTTGTGTCGCCCCGTTGGGGCTTTGGTTTTGACGTCATTACAAGACCATAACGCACACGGAAGTGCTAATACTGCGGGCACACGGATGTGCAGGAGCAGTGAAACGCACACGGAAGTGCTAATACTGCGGGCATATGGATGTGCAGGAGCAGTGAGACGCACACGGAAGTGCTAATACTGCGGGCATATGGATGTGCAGGAGCAGTGAGACGCACACGGAAGTGCTAATACTGCGGGCATATGGATGTGCAGGAGCAGTGAGATTTTGCAATCCAGAGGTTTTATGCTCTTGAATTTGCAGTCGCCGTTGATTTTGTTTTTCCTGCCCTCGCTTACCGCTGTTTATATGAAATAAGCTGATAATCACAGCATGTTTTCCCGTTCTCAATTCGACAAATCACACGTGATTATCGTGACTTGTTACGTCAGCTTGTCTTAGCCGTGGTTCTTGATGTTACTGTTTATTTTTATACTTTGTTTACTTCGTTCGCCACGCCTGTTCAATCACGTTCTCACTCAGGGGTTATTGTTTTTAAAAATGGGGTGGCCGACGGGATTCGAACCCGCGACATCTCGGACCACAACCGAGTGCTCTACCAACTGAGCTACGGCCACCATTATAAGTTGCGAGTTATGAGTTGCGAGTTGTGAGTTATTAATCCAGTTTTGTTTTTAAGTATTTTACCAAACCTGCAATAGTTTTTTCTGTTTCCTCAGCCAATTCATAAATTTTGTTAAAATTATCTTTTGAAACATAGTTATTGTCAAGAGCAACATACATTTGAGATTTTACTTCAGAACACGAACCTTTGGCTATAAATAAAAATTGTATGAACTCTCTGGTCCCATATCGCGCGAAACCTTCGGCAATATTTGACATTATAGAAACGGCTGCTTTCTGTATTTGCCAGCATAAAGTGTTATCATCAGAAAAAGGAACGGAAGAAGTCAATTTGTAAATTAATTGCGTTAACTTCCGAGCCTTCTTCCATGCGTTGATATCTTCAAAACGCTTAAAAGTAGCCATTATAACCCCTCTCAAACTCCCCAGGAGATCCCCTTGCTTTGTTCGGTTTTAACTTACAACTCGCAACTTACAACTCACAACTTATTAAGTCGGGCAGCCCGGATTTGAACCGGGCAACTCGTCGCCTCCTGCTCCTTGAGGGGGAAGCATCTTCCCCCTCAACGCTCACTATCGTTCGCTGCTCCCCCACGCCGCGTCCTGCGGCTGAAGGCTTGAGGGGCTGCGCCCCTCCAAC
>JBKGYI010000006.1:0-14805 GCA_046546195.1 bacterium
GGATCAAGCTGATCGGTAGAATCAATGTTTTCCGGTTCAGACAATAAAGAAACGGTATATACAAGCGAATCCAGCTCGCTTTCGCGGACTGCCAGAAAACGGGGGTCACGGAAAGCAGCGCCAACAGCATTATAAATAATTTCCCGCGCTATATTTTCTCGCGTTGGTTTGAATGTCCCTATACACCCCCGCAATTCTCCCTCTTTTTCCAGGGTAACAAACACCCCGCTCTGTTCTTCAAGCAACCGCTCGGGCAAATGCTCCGGCGGTTTAATGATTCTATTTTCCCGGCAGTAAGTTTCCACGGCGCGGCGGGCCAGTTTTAGCGCGGACTCAGAAATATTCATCTGTCTTTCATCTCCTTGTATAATTAAGTGCGGTCAAAATAACTTCGCATAAAGTTTATAGTTTCAGGTTTACAGTTTCAAGTTAAATTTGAAGTTGCTGGCTGACGAGGTGACTAAGTGACGGAGTTGCAAGTTGTGAGTTGTGAGCTTTTCGCCTCTTCATATTAGCCTTTCGTCTGATTTCAACCGGAGTGTTTTTTATGGAATTTATGCATGATTATGATGCTGTCATCATTGGCGCCGGCGGGGCCGGATTGCGCGCGGCGATTGCTGCCCGGCAGGAGTTTCCCGGTAAAATTGCTGTTGTCAGCAAGGTATTCCCTACAGCCAGCGGAACCTCGGCGGCACGGGGCGGAATCGGCGGAGCGCTGGGACGGGAAGAAAAAGATTCAGCGGACTGGCATATACGCGATACAATCCGGGGCAGTGATTTTCTCGCCGATAGAAACGCGGTGGAAACTATATGCCAGGAAGCTGAAAAAAATATTATAGAACTGGAAAACATGGGAGTTCCTTTCAGCCGCGGCAAGCAGGGTATGATTGGCCAGCGGCGCTTCGCCGGACACTACGGCGGAGACTGCGTCAAGCCGGTAAAACGGGCCTGTTTCTGTGGAGATTACAGCGGCCAGGTTATTGTCCAGACTCTTTTTGACCGCTGCCGGCAGCTTGATATCGATTTTTTTAATGAGTTTCAGGTGCTGAAGCTGGTCATTGAAGAGGATGGTGTGCGGGGTTTTATCACCCATGAACTGGCCAGCGGCGAACTGCATATTTTCAACTCCCCCGCCCTGCTCCTGGCGGGTGGCGGGGCCGGAGAGATCTACAGTTTTAACTCAAATGCGCGCTCAACCACCGGAGATCTGCAGGCGCTGGTCTGCAGAGCCGGTATCCCCCTTGAAGACATGGAGTTTGTCCAGTTTCATCCGACCGCCCTGCCCGGGACAGGAATCCTGGTAACAGAAGCCGCCCGGGGAGCGGGAGGATATCTGCGCAACAGATCCGGAGAACGTTTTATGCACGAATATGCTCCCGAAAACATGGAGCTGGCACCTCGTGATATTGTGTCACGGGCGATAGAATCAGAAATTTTAGCCGGGCGTGGAATTAACGAGAACTGTGTCCACCTCGATCTACGTCATCTTAACAATGAAGAAATAAATTTCCAACTTCCGGAGCTGGTTAAAACCGCCCGCATCCAGATGGGACTCAACCTTGCCGAGCAGCAACTGCCGGTACGCCCGGTCGCCCATTATTTTATGGGCGGAATTCCCACCAGTCTAAACGGGCAGGTCCTGGCTGACGGAATGAAAAAGGTTATTCCCGGCTTGTTTGCAGCCGGCGAATGTGCCTGTCTTTCCCTGCACGGAGCAAACAGGCTGGGAACCAACTCACTGCTGGAAGTAACTGTGATGGGAAAACGCAGCGGTAAAAACATGGCCCGGTATGCAGATCAAGCAGCACATCAGCAGATAAAAAAATCAGAACTCAAGAAATGGCGGGAGAAGCTCACTGCTCTGACTGCCAAAACCGGCGGACCAAAAACTGGCGCCCTGAAAACAAGTTTACAAAGATTGATGAGCAAATTTGCCGGGGTATTTCGCAGCGAAGCCGCACTAATAACGGCACGCGATAAGCTGCGGGAAATAGAGCAGTTAGCCACCGAGGTAACAGTCCGGGAAACCGGCGCATTTAACTACTCGCTGACTGCAGTTTTTGAATTAAAAAACATGATCCTGCTGGCCAGAACCACAGTTGAATCAGCTCTGAAACGACAGGAAAGTCGGGGGGCACATTACCGGGATGATTTTCCCGAACGTGATGACAAAAACTGGCGCAAACACAGCCTGGTAAAAAAAGAGGATGACTCCTTAACTGTTTCCTACAAAAAAGTGGATGACGATTCCAATGACTGAGCGAAGGAATATACTTCTGCGTATACGAAGACAGGAGCAAGAAAACAAATCACCTTATTGGCAGGAATACCGGTTGGCAGCAACTGAAAAAAGCAGAATTCTTGATCTGTTGGAGAAAGTACGCGAAAAATTTGACGAATCACTGGCGTTTCGGGCCAACTGCGGGCAGGGTTCCTGCGGTTCAGACGCCATGCAGATCAACGGACAGAATCGGCTGGCCTGCCAGACACTACTCGAGGACCTGGGAAATCCGGAGGAAATAGTCATCCGTCCCCTTCCCGGTTTCAAAGTGCTAAAAGACCTGGTGGTTGACATGTCTGAGCTGCAAGCGAAGAACAAGAAAATCCCGAGTTTCCTGGCTAAAAAAAACAGCAGTGAAAATCCACAGGCACCCAAACAGCAAGAAAAAATTATTGCAGCTGCAAGCTGCATTCGCTGCGGTTGCTGCCAGTCGGCCTGTCCAGCCGCCTGGCAGTTCAACGATTTTAGCGGTCCCGCACCGCTGACCCTCGTTTACCGCTATCTTTTTGACAGCAGAGATATCCTGACAGAAGAACGTATCCGGCTGCTGCAGGAAATGGACATCTGGAAATGTTTCACTATCTATAACTGCATCGAGGTCTGCCCGCGCGAAATAAATGTGACCGGGCTGATCAGCGAACTTAAAAGAGCACATATCGAGGGAAAAGTTAAAACGTGAATTTCAAACTGCTAAAACGTGATTAGGTGATGAGGTGACAGCGTGATTGAGAAACAACGAAAATTAAAAACCAGGAACCAGGAACAAGGAACAAGGAACCAGGAACCAGGAACCAGGAACCTGATTTTAACCCGCAACCTTTTTTACAGTAAGATCAGGCTTTTAGAGAGACCCTCTATATTCAGAAGCTGATAAAACAGAGAGATATGAGTTGCGTAGCTGCTGCTAATCCGTTCACCGAGATGAGCAATCAGGGGAAGCTGGTGGCGATGAACCTCCTGTAGTAACTGACGGTATTCCTCCCGGCCTGTTTCTATCTGAACAATGGAATGTTTTTCCATACTTATCAGGGTCCATAAAAAAATTTCCTCGCGGCCGGGATTACCCTGATAAAATCTGATGTGAATAGATTTTATCAGGTCAATCCAGTGTTCACGCTGGCTTAATTCAAGGGTAAGTTGCTTATCCGAAAGTTCATGCAGCATCTCACTTTCTAATCCAAGCATTCCAAACAACCTGCCAGGCCGGCCTCCAGCCAGCAGATTCATTGATCTGTAATTACCAAACTGGCGCTGGCCTTCCAGCTGGAAATACTCAGATAACACACGTTTTTCATCCGCAGAAAGGGGCTGTTCTTTCAACGGTGCCCGGTCTATTTGAAAAGAAGAATCCATAAAATTAAAAACTCACCCGCTAAATCCGGTATTTTTCCAGATTCTCAAAATTCGGTACTTTAATTTCAGAAAGCGCGTTTAACCAGCTAACCGGAAATTCAAACGAAGGCTGCGAAGCTTCAGATAATATATCCGAGGGAAGCGGATACATCCAGCGGGCAGGAGGCACGCGGCGGCCGGTGAAAGATTCCGGGGGAATTTCCCCGCTTTCCACAAAATTTTCATGCCAGCCAAAATATCCTTCGGTTATTTCCCGCAGCTGGGCATCAAAATTTTCCAGTTCCGCATAACGCTCCCGGAGTTTGTTCCAGACAAGGTTATTTTTCGGCACCAGGGCCCAGGCTGTCATTAAAATACCTTCCCAGACCTCAGGACGTTCCACGAAAAAACCGGCCGGGGGTTTATTATTATCCCACCAGCTACCGAGCAGCGCCGCCAGATCACGAACCGCACCGGCATTTCTATCCTGCAGCCAGTGATGAATCCACAGGGAATAAAGGACAGGCAATAAATATTCCCACTCGGCAAGGGGCGGAGAATTTTCATCCCAGTGCCACAGCCGGGAGAGCTGCCCCTCGGCAGTCGGAAACGGATATTGCTGACCGGCTGAAATTGCCAGCAGAAAAGAATTAAGCCTGGCTTTTTCCAGTTTAGAGGGTTCATCTCGATAAACCAGGCCGCTTATCCTCTTTTTTAAAACTGCCTGAAGTTCAGTGACATCAGTCGGGGTTAAAATCCCTAACCGACCCACGCACTGGTAAAGCAATGGCTGTTCAAGACCATCTTTGTTCCAGGTGTCAGTAAGCAAATTGCTGAATGATTCAAGATGGCAATCCATTTCAACAGGACCATGGCAACTAAGACCAAGCGCAATTACCAGCAAACGCTCCCCTGTCAGCCGGCTCATGTTGGCGGCGCGATCACGCCACGGGGTTGCCTGGATGGCTTCCGCTCCGCCGGCACGAGGTGTTTTTACAAACGGCAGCAAGAAAGACAGGTATTTCTCGTATTGATGTCTCTGGTGTATTGCCTCCGTATTTGCCGCCAGCAACCATTCTATGGCCTTGTGAATCGATTTTGATGAAAAATCAAGACCGGATCGATCATCGTATTCCGCACTTGTTTTTGCTTCTTTTTTGGGCCAGGGATAACGATTTAATTCCCTGCTAAGTTCAGAATGCTGATTCGGATCCGGCTCAAACGTATTCAACGGCTCAAACGGCAGGGAAAGATCCGAATAATCAGATTTGCCGGATACATCTTCGGTCTCATCTTCAGAGAGCAACTGTTTCTCAAAAAAAGTATCGAGTGGATTTTTTTTCTCCGGCACGGGGTCGGATTTCTCGGATTCAAGCTGCAGGGGCTCGAACTCAATCTCCTCATGATCGGCCTCTTCGCTTTGAGCAACTATAACAACCATCACACCTACCAAACCGATGATGGAAATCAAAATTAGAAAAATCGGTATACTCATCAGCCCAGACACCTTCCGGATAAAGTTACCTGCTATTTCAAAAATTTCTTCCCTGTAAACTTTATTTTATCATCACTATAGCCTGTTACATAATAGAAAACCAGCCGCCGCAAAGCAGCGGGGTAATGTGTTAGACCGGAACAGCAAAATATAACATTGTACACATAAGCAGTTTTTCAGACGGCTTGTTCAAAAAGATCGGGCTGCCAATTAGAAAGCGGGCAGTCACTGCAAAGCCCCGCCCGGCAGAAATTTTTGTAGAGATATACCGCCGCCTGCTGACTGGCAGCGCCGGAAAATTTTTGTTTGGAAATACCGAGTTGTTTTTTTAAAATTTGCGTCCGCCTGTTTTTCAGTAAACACGGCCAGCTCAAAAACAGCTCTTCCACCCTTTCAAGCAGTTTTCGATCACCCGCCCGCAGACCACAGAGATAATACCAGGGCAAAATAACATTGATTAAAACCCGTTCAATCCAGCTTCTGCCCACCGGCCGGGCCAGGGAGTCACGGCGCTCTCCGGCAAAACCATAATGATGATTCCAGTAGCTCCCGGGATAAAAAGAAAAAATATCATCCAAACGGGTAACTATTTCAGTGCGGAAATTACCAGAGAATAGAAGGTCCCTGTTTTTAAACAGCCACAGCGACCAGGAACTATTTAGCTTTGCTGTGGCCCGGGCAAAAATAAGCCAGCGGCGGTGCGGATAAGAATGGGGCCGGACCCCACGTTTCACCCAGCCCGATTTTTTAACACGGGGAGATTGCTGCCAGAAATCCTCCCAGATACGTCGATAACGATAAAAAGTAGAGTTTGCATTAACAGGAGTCCGGCCGGACAGCCAGCCGCCAATCCCAAGCAGCCATGCTTCGCGGTGGCTGCGTGAACGGTTTGAAAACAACAAACGATAGTATTCGGAAACCTCTATTCGTCGGGCCAGGCGGCGAAACTGGCGGTGATTGGCGGTATATCCGAGCGCTTCAACAAGAGGTTGAAACAAACGGCGCCGCGCCGGGATACGTTTCAGCTCAGAAACACGTTTCCAGAACCAGCACAGAGCCACTTTTTGCAAAGTATCTTCCGGAATTGAGCCTCCCCGGCCCCGATAACAGGGATGTTTTACCGCCCGAAGCCGCGATTTAAAGTCAGACCCAAGCAAGCGATCAAGCAGATACTGCAGCCTCGGTAAATATTCTGCCAGCTCAACCACCGGAACAAATTGTCCATCCTGGCGGCGAGTCGGACAATCAGGGCTGGCCCGGAAACAGAGATGTATAATCACCCTGTTAAACTCCGGATCATTATGATGACCGTGACGATACCAGTCGGCGGCCTGGCGATGGATCTCCAGGTCACCACGGCGACGGCGGCCATTAATTTCAACAACCACATCCTTCAAATCGGGACCGGAAAATCTATTGACCCGACCACTATCATGGAGGCGAAGAACCTGACCATCGGTTGTCCGAATTTTTTTGACTTTCGGAATTATGTAACGCCACAGGGCGGTCATTTCTTCTTCAGTAAGCCTGGAATCCGGGGAACAAATAACAGTGGCAAGAACAGCACGCGGAGACTTCATCGCAATCCCTCCCGGGAAAAGATGTAAGCCTCCTCCGTCCGTTGTGTTGTACCACAGTATAAGACATCGGAATACCGAAATCAAATATAAAAAACCAGGGTGGAATCTACTCCGGTGGCCCTGACCTAACCCGAATAATTCATGAAACTCATGAATTATTCGCCCGGAGGGCAGCACTCAGCCCTCAATCGAGCAGTTACCGGACAATTATTAGAAGACAAGTAAATTCCGGGTTTTATTAGAAAACTTAAATTAATAACTGCTAATCCTCGATTAAAGGCTGAGCGCTGGATTAACCCCGCCGTCAATGGCTGTTTTTGACGCCATTGACGGCTGTCCAGCGGACGAATATATTCACAACTTTTTTTGCTGTGAATAATTCAGGCTAAAATTTTTAACCGGAAATTGGCTTATCCGGCCGAAATCAGTATTTCTGGCGAGACGGTATTACGCCGCGAACACCGCCGGTGGGATCTTCTATATCACCCTGATAGCGCGGTATCAGGTGGATATGAAGGTGATTGATTGTCTGCCCTGCCGCCGCGCCCTCGTTTATACCTATATTAATTCCATCCGCCGCAAAACGGTCATACAGTTTTTCACGTAAATCAAGGCAGGCGGCGGGAATCTCCTGGAGCTCTGCGCAATTCAAAGCAGATATGTCCGCCAGATGGCGGCGGGGAACAAGCAGAGTATGGCCTTCGTTAACCGGATAAGCGTCAAAAAAAGCGACAAATTTTTCGGTAGAATAAATAAATTTCCGATCTTCACAGCCGATAATCCGGCAAAACGGACAATCACTCATACTGCTGTCATTTTCGCTGCTCAAGCGGAACTAATTTTTTATTCATGGGGCCGGTATATCTGGCCCGGGGGCGAATCAGTGTATTTTCGTCGTATTGTTCAAGAATGTGACCTATCCAGCCAACGATACGGCTTGCGGCAAAAATAGCTGTATAAAGGTCAACGGGGATCCCCAGCAGATAATAAACTGAAGCGGAGTAAAAATCCACATTACATCGAATCCCTTTTTCAGCTTCCATGAACTTCTCTATTGCTCTGCTGTATTTATACCACCGGAGCTGATTTTGCTCGCGGCCCAGTTGTTCGGACATTTTACGCAGATAGGGTGACCGTGGATCTATTGTATTATAGACACGGTGACCGAATCCCATCACTTTTTCTTTTGCTTTCAGTTTCTGTTTCACATAATCGACCGGGTCTATCCCCTGTTTATCTATTTCAAGCAGTTCCTTCATCACTTCCGAATTAGCGCCTCCGTGCAAAAGCCCTTTCAGAGTACCAATTGCCGAAGTAACCGCTGAGTGCATGTCTGCAAATGTGGAAGCAGTAACCCGGGCGGCAAATGTGGAAGCATTAAATCCATGATCGGCATGTAAAACAAGACAGGTATTAAATACGTCTTCCTCACGTTCGGTCGGTTTTTCACCTTTCAACATGTAAAGAAAATTGGCGGCGTGGCTCAGGTGCGGATCGGGAGCTATTATTTCCAGGTCACGGCGGGACCGGTCATAAGCAGCGATCAGGGTAATCGTTTTGGCGGCAATCCGGTTGGCTTTACGCAGATTTGGAAGCAGAGCATCAGGCTGCGCCTCAGCGTCGGGATCATAAGCGGCAAGCGCGGAAACGAGAGTTCGCAGCGCAGCCATTGGATGCATATCAGCTTCAGCAAGACGGCAGCAAAAATCTAAAACCTCCCGCTCAACCGGCATATTTTGAGCAAGATTTTTCTTTGTTTTTTCAAGCTGTTCGGCGTTTGGAAATTCTTCGTCCCAGAAAAGATGGAATAGTTCCTCAAACTGAACTTTACCGACAAGTTCATCTATATCATAACCGCGATAAGAAAGTATTCCCTCGTCCCCATTGAGATAACTCATTTTTGATTCGGTTAATATAACGCCCTTTAAACCTTTTTGGGCCAAAGCAATCCCTCCTGCTAATTTATTTGCCGATCGTATAGGGGCAAGCAGCACCCTGACCATCATACTGAAAATTGCTGACCGGCCGGGGTAAATACAGCCCTAAAAAATAATAGTTCCAGAAAATAGATTATCCGCCCGGCCGGATGTTGTCAATGTATGTAAAACTGATTCTGGCTGAATCTGACCCGGCAGTAAATATTCGGATTAAGACAGATTTGAAATCAAAGCCTGGCCGTATTCACTGCATTTAACTTTTTTGGCCCCCTCGAGCTGGCGGGCAAGGTCATAAGTCACAGTTTTTTGAGCAATAGTTTTTTTGATCGCCTCTTTTATATTCCGGGCCGCTTCGTCCCAGCCGATGTGGTCAAGCATTTCACAGGCGGAAAGAATTATTGCCGTCGGATTAACCTTATCCTTGCCGGCGTGTTTTGGAGCACTGCCGTGAGTCGGTTCAAAAAGAGCCAGCCCCTCACCGAAATTAGCTCCGGGACAGATACCCAGTCCACCGATCATCGCCCCGGCAGAATCACTGATATAGTCACCGTTCAAATTTGGAAGAGCAAGAACATCGTAATCGGCCGTCCGGGTCAAAATCTGCTGGAGCATATTATCAGCAATCCGGTCCTTAACAACAACACTGCCAGCGGGGGCTTCACCGTCATATTTTTCCCAGAGTTCGTCTTCAGTAATCACCCGCTCATCGTATTCCTGCACGGCAACCTCGTAGCCCCACCGGCAAAACGCGCCCTCGGTGAATTTCATAATATTACCCTTGTGAACAAGTGTTACAGATTTACGGGACTTTTCAAGAGCATAATCAATAGCCCGGCGAACAAGACGTTTGGTCGCAAATTCGCTGATCGGTTTCAGGCCCAGGCCAACGGCACCGGCGTGGATAGAATCAACTCCCATCTCCTCCTCCATAAAGCGGCGAACTTTAGAAACAGCTTCCGTATCCGCTTCCCATTCAATTCCCGCGTAAACATCTTCCGTATTTTCACGGAAAATAACAAAATTAACCGCTTCGGGTTTACATATCGGGGAAGGCAGACCCTCCAGGTAGTAAACCGGGCGAACACAGGCATAAAGATCAAGCTGCTGTCTGAAAGCAACGTTTAAACTTCTGAACCCGACACCAACCGGAGTGGTCAACGGGCCCTTGATAGCAATTTTAAACTCTTTAATCGCCTCAAGAGTTTCGTCGGGGAAAACAGTTCCGTAGAGTTCATCAGCCGATTCTCCAGCATAAATTCTCATCCAGGCGATATCCCGCTGGCCGGCATATGTTTTGCGAACAGCGGCACTTAGCACCTCGCACATCACCGGCGAGATATCTTTCCCGGTCCCGTCACCGGCAATATAGGGAATAATCGGACAATCGGGAATATCAAACCGACCGTCTTTATACTTTATTTTTTCTCCGTTATCAGGTACTTCGATATTTTCATAACTCATCATTGTGTCCTCCAGGATAATATTTTTGATCATAATGATTTACAGGAAGGTTATATTGTAAAAAAAATCCAGATTAAAGCCAGTCTTTTACCGGCAAACAATACCTTAATCCAACAAATTATGTAAATTACAGCCGGGGAAAGTATTTCCGCTGTCAAAACCAAGCTTTCAATTCATAATCTGCAGCCCGAAACCTCCCCGGACTTACGAAGCTGTCATTAGCCGTTTATTCTTAAATCTATTTTATCACATATAGCATGTAAACAGGCTATATGTCCGACCTGGATATGAGCCGTAATTGAAGATGGAACACGGATTAATTTCAAGCCGGGTATTTCAGCCATTTCCCCACCGCTGGCCCCGACAAGCCCAAAACAAACAGCATTTTTTTGCAGCCCCGTTTTCAGAGCATGAATAACATTGGGAGAATTCCCGGAAGTGCTAATCCCCAGCAGCAGATCATTTTCTGTCACCTGGGCTTCAACCTGGCGCGAGAACAACTCCTCAAACGACCAGTCGTTAGCAATAGCGGTTAATGAGCTGGGACTGGCGGCAAGACTGATTGCCGGGCGGTGAATAGGTTTTTTTCTAAAACGGGCCACCAGTTCCGTAGTGAAATGCAGACTGTCGGTAGCGCTACCGCCATTTCCAAAACTGACAATTTTCCCGCCATTATCCCAGCAAACAAATGCAGCTTCAACAAACTGACGGAGCTCGGCAGGTGGTTCATCGGCAAGACATGCAATAACCTGCGCCGTATCACGAAGATATTTTTTCATTTTTTAAACCTCATTTTCGTTTCTATATTATTAACTATGTTTCCTCGTCTTCCAGGCTTTTTTTAACTCTTTGCAGATCATAATGGGCACGTGTATTTTCAGGGTTCAGCTCAATAGCCCGTTCAAGTTCCTCCTGAGCCTGCTCGTAAATCCCAAGCTGAAAAAAGACAAAGCCAAGGGCTGCGCGTACTCTACTATCGTCACCAAGATCCTCGGCGGCCTTCTGTAAACTGGCGGCGGCTTTTTCCCATTCCTCTTCGTATATGTAAGCCAGACCAAGATTATAATAGAGGCCGGGACTGGCGCTTATTTCGATGGCCTGACGGTAGGACACACGAGCCTCGGGGTATTTTTCTTCCAGAAGATAGATATTACCGATATTCTGATAGACATCAACAAGCCGGTCATCATCCGAAGTCATATCGGCCAGTTTCTGGTAACTGCGCCGGGCCTGCTCGGTTTCCCCCCGGCTATAGTGGATATATCCGATCATATACGCGGCCTCGTAGTGCTCGGGCTCCTGCTCAAGAATAAGTTTAAACTGTTCCAGGCTCTGATCGCGGTACCCGGTTAAAAAAAGCGTCTCCGCGAGAGCGAGTCTGTATTTTATCGAATCAGTTTCTCCGGCCAGGGCGTTTTTAAACTCAGCAATCGCATCTTCGCCGCGCTCCGATCTGAAATAAGCTATCCCAAGATTATAATTTATTTCATGATCATCAGGAGCAAGTAAAGAAGCATTGCGAAAAGCAGTCGCCGCCTGACGATTTTCGTTCTGATCTAAAAATATTTCACCCATACGCCGGTAAACAGCACCCAGCCGGGGTCCTTCTTCGATGTCTATAAGCTGGCGATAATAATCCAGAGCCTGCACCGGTTGATCTATCAATTCATAAAGACGCCCGAGGGCATAAAGAATCGCCGTCGATTCAGGTTCGATCTGCAGCGCTTTCCGGTAAGCAGCAATAGAACGTTGATACTCCTCCATCTGTTCATAAACATAGCCAAGATCAACATAAAGCGGGTAATTGTCGGGTTCGAGCTGAGCGGCCTGGTTAATAGCGTCGGCAGCACCGGCAAAATCTTCAATCTCGATGCGGGCCTGGCCGAGATTGTAAAAGGCTGCGGCGGTAGGATTCAACTGGCGCGCCTCGTCAAACCGGCTCAGAGCATCGCGGGGATGATCCTGGTCAAGGTAAAGCCTCCCCAGGTTCATTGCCACTTCATATCTTTTCTGATCGGATAAATCAAGTTTCAGCAGCTTCTCAAAGGTTTCAATAGCCGATTGGTCCATGCCCAACTGTTTGTAGGCCAGACCAAGATTAAGATAAATATCGGGCCGGGCCTGCAGCTCAACCCCGCGCGAATAATCATCGACTGCCTGTTCATAACTGCCGTTATCAAAATAAAAATTACCGCGGGCCAGATAAAAATCGGCACGCTCTTCTAAATCTATAGCCCTTGTCAGCGCTGTTTCGACCTCCGACTCCCGATCAAGCTGTTCATAAACCCGACCAATCCTGTAATGAAAAATCGGCTCTTCTTCAGCCAGCTCAAGTGAATACTCATAGAACTGCAGAGCGCGGGAATACTGTTCACGTTCAGAAAATATATCCCCGAGGAAACGGTAGGAACGAGCAGCCGTCATATCACGCGGAGAGAGAGCAACGGTTTGCCGGTAAAGACTCTCAGCCTCGTTAAGATTACCCTGCCGGTGAGCGGCGGTGGCCCGTTCATAGAGGCGATCACGCTCAGCCCGGCGCTCGTCAATCCGCTCCCGCAATTCAGTTGGTAAAGTGATATCTTCATCTCGCGAATCCGACGGTTCTTCCGGCTCAGGTGCGGTTTCTTCAACCTCTTCGTCATCTTCCGCCGGTTCCGGCGGTTCAAAAATAAACACCCTGTAACCGATATATATACCCGCTGACAGGGCGGCTACTGATAAAAAAAAGACAAACAGTTGTTTTATTTTCATTTTTTCTCCTTGTCCCCAGCTTCTTTATCAAAATTATCCAGTATCCCGTTAACAAAAGAAGAAGTGCTGGAATCACCGTATTTTTTAGCAAGATCAACGGCTTCATTAATGACTACCGCTTTAGCGGTTGAAGTATACAACAGCTCATAGAGACCAATTCTGAGCAGAACCCGTTCGACGGGATAGACCCGTTCCATACGCCAGTCCTGGAGCTGTTCATTCAGCTTTTCATCAAGCTCCTGCCGGCAACTTTTAACACCATCGACAAGCTGCCAGACAAAATCAGAATCCGTTTCAGGGCTGTAATCTCCCTTAACCTCGCGAGCATAAAGAGTCTTAAATACTTCTTCGCGCTCCTGTTTTCTTGTCATTCCCAATATCAGATCGAACGGTAGACGCCGACCATCTGGACGAGCGATTGAGCCGCCTCAGCGCCTTTGTTGCCGGCCTTTGTTCCCGCCCGGTCAACCGCCTGTTCGACAGTGTCGGCAGTAATTATTCCATAGACAACAGGTATTTCCGATTCAAAACTAAGCTGTCCCACCCCACGGGTAACCTCGGAACATACATAATCAAAATGTGCGGTTTCTCCTCTTATAACCGCGCCGAGACAGATTATCCCGTCTTTATCCCCCTGGTCCCGCACTTTGCGGGCAACGGCCGGTATTTCAAAACTGCCCGGCACCTGGTAAACGGTAATATCTCCGTTTTTAACCCCGCATTTCTCCAGAGCGTCTATCGCACCGGTTATCAACCTGCTGGTGATAAAATCATTAAATTCAGCAACAACAATTCCGACCGAAAGACCGGAACCATCAAAACCACCTTTTATTCTCTGAACCATCTTATTCATCCTTCCTAAAATTGATTTAACTGGTGTCCTAATTTTTCCTTTTTTGTAGTAAGGTAATCAACATTTTCTTCGTTTGCATCTATCTCAATAGACAACTGTTCGGTAACTTCAAGACCATAACCATTCAACCCAATAATTTTGCGGGGGTTGTTAGTTAATAATTTTATTGTAGACAGGCCCAGTTTTTCAAGGATCTGGGCACCAATACCATAATCCCGCAAATCAGCTTCAAACCCGAGAGCTTCATTCGCCTCAACAGTATCCAGTCCGCCGTCCTGAAGATGATAGGCCTTTATTTTATTGCCAAGACCGATCCCCCTCCCCTCCTGAGTCAAATAAAGTAAAACACCCTGCCCGGCTTCCGCTATCAGCTGCAGTGCTTTTTGCAGCTGGGCCTGGCAATCGCAGCGGATACTGCCAAAAACATCCCCGGTCAAACACTGGGAGTGAACACGGACCAGAACATTTTCTTTACCGCTAACATCACCTCTGACAAGAGCTATGTGCTGTTTGCCGGTATACTTTTCCTCAAAAACAACCGCTTTGAAATCACCAAACCGGGTCGGCAGCCGCGCTTCGGTCAATTTTTCGACAAGCTGATCACGCAAACGGCGGTAACGAATTAAGTTTTCAATAGTAATGATATCAAGTCCGTGTTTATCAGCAAACTCTTCAAGCTGTGGGAGACGGGCCATTGTTCCGTCATCATTCATAATTTCACAGATTACTCCAGCCGGACGCAACCCGGCCAGCCGGGCAAGGTCAACCGCGGCTTCGGTATGGCCGGCCCGTTTCAGAACCCCGCCTTCCACGGCACGCAGAGGAAATACATGTCCGGGCCTCTGAAAATCCTGGGGACCACTTGCCGGGTCAACCGCTTTCTGTATTGTAAGAGCCCGATCCTGAGCGCTTATCCCGGTGGTGGTACCCTCTCGTGCATCAATCGAAACAGTGAACCCGGTCTCCAGGTGGTCGGTGTTGTCAGGAACCATGCTGGGCAACTGCAGCCGTTCCAGATCACTGCCCGGCAGAGGCATACAGATTAATCCGCGCCCGTGTTTGGCCATGAAATTTACGTCTTCTGCTGTTGCCAGCTCGGCGGCCATAACCAGATC
>JBKGYI010000007.1:0-14495 GCA_046546195.1 bacterium
CCATCCATTCAAAATATGTATTTTCCCAGCGTTCGGGAAAAAACTGGACATCGTCGTTTTTAACCGCTTCAATCGCCGGGCGGGCAAGCGGTTTCATGGAAACAAACCACTGTTTGGAAACATAGGGTTCAATCGAAGTGTCACAACGATAACAGTGACCAACCTGGTGTTTATATTCTTCTATCTCCAGCATATACCCCTGTTCTTCGAGATCAGAAATAACCAGTTCGCGCACTTCGTAACGGTTCAACCCGGCGTAACGCTCGCCGGCATTATCATTAAAACTGCCGTCGGGGTTAAGCAGGTTAATCAGCTCCAGGTCATGGTCCTCCCCAATTCTAAAGTCCAGTTCATCGTGAGCGGGAGTCACCTTGACCAGCCCGGAACCGAACTCGGGGTCAACCCTGTTATCGGCGACCACGGGAATCTCGCGGCCAACCAGGGGCAGGATAACTTTTTTCCCTTCCAACCCCTGGTAGCGCTCATCGCGGGGATGATAGGCAACCGCCGTATCGCCAAGCATTGTCTCGGGGCGGGTGGTGGCAATGTGCAGATAATCATCGCCGTCGACAAACGGATATTTCATGTGATACCAGTGACCGTGCAGCTCTTTATGTTCGACCTCAACATCGGACAAAGCTGTACGACAGCGCGGACACCAGTTAACAATATAATCACCCTGATAGATAAGTCCATCCTCATAAAGACGCACAAAAACTTCACTTACCGCCTTCGAAAGTCCCTCGTCCATGGTGAACCGTTCGCGACTCCAGTCACAGGAAACCCCGAGTGCTTTTAGCTGGCGAATTATCTGCCCGCCATATTCTTCGCGCCACTGCCAGACCCGCTCAAGAAATTTTTCCCGGCCCAGCTCCTCGCGGTCGGTTCCTTCCTCGTGAAGCTGGCGCTCAACCACATTCTGGGTGGCAATCCCGGCGTGGTCGGTGCCCGGCAGCCATAAGACCTCGTAACCCTGCATCCTCTTCCAGCGGGCCAGAACATCCTGCAGGGTGGAATTCAGAGCATGCCCCATGTGCAGGGTTCCTGTTACATTGGGCGGTGGGATAACCATTGTAAAGGTTTCTTTTTCAGAATCGCTATCAGCAGAAAAAACATCAGTATCCAGCCAGCGCTTATAGATATCAGCTTCAAAATCAGCCGGATTATATTCAGGTAATTTTCTCATACTATCAAGTCCTTTACAGCAGCTTACTGCTGTAGTTTCAAGTTTGCAGTTTAAAGTTTTTAGTTTTAATTCGCAACTTGATCAATCTCTTGATTTCATTAATTTATAGTCGATACCGTCGGTCAAAGCCTGCCAGGATGCTTCTATTATGTTGGCGGAAACACCGACCGTCCCCCAGGAATCGGTGTCATCGGCCATTTCAACCAGCACTCTAACCTTGGCATTAGTTCCGGCCCGTTCATCAAGAACACGAACTTTAAAGTCCGTAAGACGCACCTCGTTTAATTCGGGATAAAACTCGTTGAGCGCTTTCCGCAGAGCATGGTCGAGGGCGTTCACCGGTCCCACGCCATCGGCGGCTGTATGTTCTATCCTGTCCCCGACGCGAACCTTAATTGTTGCCTCACAACGTTTCTGGCCGGCAGCTTCCTGTTCGCTTATTATTCTGAAACCTTCCAGCTCAAAATAAAGCTGGTGTTTGCCCATAATCCTGTTAACCATGATCTCAAAGGAACCATTGGCCGCTTCATACTGGTAACCTTTGCTTTCCATTTTTTTAACTTCTTCCACAACTTCACGGATTTTATCGGGATCATCGATATCAAGTTCCAGTTCCTCCGCTTTCTGCATGATATTACTTTTCCCGGAAAGTTCACTGACCAGCACCCGGCGGCTGTTTCCGACCAGGGTGGGGTCAATATGTTCATAGGTCCGTGGGTTGCGGCGAACAGCGCTGACATGGATACCGCCTTTATGCGCAAACGCCGATTCACCGACAAAAGGTTTGCGATGATCGGGAGAAATATTAGCAACCTCGTATATAAACAGGCTGCTGCGGCGCAGCAATTTTAATTTTTCTGAGCCAAGAGTCTCATGCCCCATCTTCAAACTCAGGTTGGGGATTATAGTTGTAAGATCAGCATTCCCGCAGCGCTCCCCGATACCATTCATCGTCCCGTGGACATGAACAGCTCCACTGCGCACAGCTTCCAGGGTATTGGCAACCCCACAGCCGGCGTCGTTATGGGCGTGAATGCCTATCGGTGTATCAACCTCGGCGACTGCTTCTTTCACTATTTCACCGACCTTAAACGGCAAGACACCGCCGTTGGTCTCGCAGAGGCAGATACAATCGGCTCCCGCTTCTTCAGCGGCTTTTATTGTTTCCAGCGCGTATCCAGGGTCATCAAGATAACCGTCAAAATAATGCTCGGCATCAAAGATAACCTCACGACCTTTAGATTTCACATACTCCACCGAAGACTTTATCATATCCAGGTTTTCTTCCGGTTTTACCCGCAGGGCCTCCAGGACATGCAGCTTCCAGCTTTTACCAAAAATCGCCACAGCGGGAGTTTGCGACTTTAGCAGGGCATTAAGATTGGGATCATCTTCCGGTGTATATTTGTTATGTCTTGTGCTGCCAAAAGCAGCCAGTTTTGCATGTTCGAGTTCAACATCTTTCATCCGCTCAAAATAATCCACATCCTTGGGATTACTGCCCGGCCAGCCCCCCTCGATAAAGTCCACCCCGAGTCGATCCAGTTCTTTTGTTATCCGCAGTTTATCCTCAAGAGAAAAAGAAACATTTTCAGCCTGTGAACCGTCTCTCAGGGTCGTGTCGTATATTTCAATTTTCATTTTTGATCCTCCGTATTAAAGTTCAAAAACTTCATGCAAAAGTTTTACCGCTTTCTGGGATTCATCTTCTGCCACAATAACCGATATTTTTATTTCAGAAGTGGAGATCATTTCAATATTAATACCCGCATCACCGAGTGTTTTGAAGAGTTTGCGGGCCACGCCGGGATGGTTGCGCATTCCGGTTCCAACCACGGAAACCTTGGCCACATTCTCCGCGGTAGCGATTCCACCGCCACCAATTTTTTCCACTTCATCCTGCAATACTTTCAGGGTATCGTCAAAATCACTCTGCGTAACCATAAACGAGATATCATTTGCCTGATCACGGCGGTCATGACTGCTCTGTACGATCATATCAACATTTATATTTTTATCAGCCAGCGAACCAAAAATACTGGCCGCCACACCGGGTTTGTCAGGGACATCGGTCACGGTAAGTCGTGTCTGGTCAGCATCCGCTGTCACAGCGCGAACAAGTACTTCTTCCATCTTCTGATCACTTCCAAGAATTAATGTTCCCTCTTTTTCACTAAAACTGGAGCGAACGTGAACTACAACTCCATATTTCCAGGCGAACTCAACCGCCCGGACCTGAAGAACTTCCGTTCCCAGGCTGGCCAGCTCCAGCATTTCTTCATAATTAATTTTATCTATTTTACGGGCGTTCTCAACCACACGCGGATCCGCAGTGAAGACCCCTTCCACATCGGTATAAATCTCACATTCATCAGCCTCCAGCGCAGCCGCCAGAGCCACGGCGGTGGTATCACTGCCACCGCGACCGAGGGTGGTTATATCCTGTTCATCAGTAATCCCCTGGAATCCGGCGGCTACAACTATGCAGCCGTTATCAAACTCTTTTTGAATCCGCTCACCGTCAATATGCAGTATCCGGGCCCGGGTATGGGCAACATCTGTTTTTATACCCATCTGCGGAGCAGTCAAAGCGACCGCTTTCTCGCCCAGCCCTTCGATAGCCATCGCCAGCAGGGCGCTGCTAATCATCTCACCGGTGGCCATCAACAAATCCATCTCACGGCGCGAATGAACCGGTGAAACCTGGCGAGCCAGTTCAATAAGTTCGTCGGTAGTATCACCCAGGGCCGAGACAACAGCCAGGACTTTATTACCTTCGCGGGCCGTTTTCACTATTCGCCGGGCCACGTTTTTTATTTTATCAATATCGGCAACCGAACTGCCGCCGTATTTCTGCACGTAAAATGCCACTTTTTTACCTCCATAGAAATTCAGTCAATGGTAAAATCTGTTTACCGCAAGGTTCACGGTGAAACCCGGAGGAAAACCTTTTATAATTGTTAAAATCAGACCCACCGGATTGCAGAGATTTTACTGTTTTTAATTTTAATCTCCCACAAACGGGTTAGCCTCCGGATTTTTATACCAGGTGGCGAGGGCCTCCCAGCCGTTACGAACCAGAGGGGCCTGTTCAGCCTGCTTTTCCGTATATTTTAAACTGTCGGTTCCTTTTTCGTCCACAATAAGGAAAGGAACCGGGTCACGGACATGAGTTCTTCGCTGGATCGGGGTATAGTGATCGGGTCCGATTGCCAGACGAAAAGGTTCTTTCCGATAGCGCTGCAGCAATCGCCCGGCAACATCGCGATCCCACTTTTCTATCATTTCTTTTTTCAAACGAGCGTTTCCCTCATGGCCGGCTTCGTCGGGGGCCTCCACATGTAAAAACACCAGTCGTTCCGCGGTCAGCACCTCGCAGGCCCGTCTGGCCTTGGCAACCATATCCGTATCAAAGTCACCGGTCGCCCCGGGTACATTTTCTCGTTTCATCCCCAGCGCACAACCCAGTCCGTTTATCAGATCCACACCGGCTATAACATTTCCTTCCAGCCGGTAGGACTCCTTTAAGGAAGGAACTTTCCGCATCTCCCCGCCTCCCCAGGGCCAGATCATATTAGCCTTTTTTTTACCGGTTGCTGCTCTTTTCCGATTAATCGGATGATTTTCAAGCAACTCACGCGAGCGCAGCATTAAGTCCTGCAGTTGCTTGCTTTCCGGACCGGTGGGCCAGATTCCATTCAACGGACGTCCCATCTCGTCATGGGGCAAATAGCAGTTTACTTCTTTAAACTTTTTAGAAACCATAATCCCCCGGTAACGAATACCGGGATAGAAATTCAAAAAATCCCCGGCGAGAGTTTCTTCCAGAAAAGCAAAAAGCTCCCGTGCTTCATCGCTGCTCATATTTTCAGAAGAATAATCGATCAGGGTCTCATTTGCAACAGTAACCAGGTTACAGCGAAAGGCGACCTCACCTTTTTGTAACTCAATACCAAGATTAAGTGCTTCAAGAGCACCGCGACCCAGGTAATATTTCCGCGGGTCATAACCCAGCAGGGCCATATTGGCGATCCCGGAATCAACGGGACATTCATCCGGAATATTCTGAAGCCTGAAAACCCGGCCCTGTTCAGCCAGACGATCAAGGTTGGGAGTTTTTGCAGCTTCAAGTGGTGTTTTTTCACCAAGATCCGGTTGTATCCAGTCAGCCATGCCGTCCGGGACAGCAAGCAAAGTCGCTTTACGGCTCATTTTTCGCCAAGTTCTTCCTCGATCCTCACCACAGCGGGACGATCACCGATTACAGGCAATTTTTTTATTTCCTCAATTGCCCGGCGCATGTTTCCTTCACGGGCCCGATGGGTGGTCAGGATAACCGGAACCTCCTGGTCAGCCGAACGACCGTGCTGAATAACTGTTTCAATACTTATTTTCTTTTCGCCAAGAATTCTCGTAACCCCGGCAAGCACACCGGGCTGATCGAGAGCGTTTAAACGAATATAATAACGGGATTTTATTTTCTCCTCTTCAATCGGAGTAAGACTGTCATCCGCAAAATAGCCAGGAGCCGAGGACAACCCCGGTTCCTGGTAAAGACTGATCAGATCAGCAATAACAGCGGTTGCCGTCGCCGGGCCTCCAGCTCCTTTACCATAAAGCATAGAAGCGCCCAGGGGATCACTTTCCAGGTAAACCGCGTTATATTCATTACCAACTGCTGCCAGGGCGCTATCCAGGGGAACCATGGTTGGATGAACCCTGATATCAAGACCTGAAGCAGTTTTTTTCGCTATTCCAAGCAGTTTTATCCTGTAGCCAAGCCGGCGGGCATCTGAAATTATGGCCGGGGTTATCCGTTTAATTCCCTCGCAATAAATAGACTCAAGGGGAACCGGCGTGCCAAAAGCAAGCGAAGCAAGTACCGCTATTTTATGAGCGCTATCATCCCCCTCAACATCATAGGTGGGGTCAGCTTCAGCGAATCCCTTCTGCTGGGCCCGTTCGAGAGCAACAGAAAACACTTCCCCTTTTTCCTCCATGCAACTGAGAATATAGTTACAGGTACCGTTTATAATTCCATAAATAGCTTCAAACTCAGCATCAACAAGAGCTTCCCGCACAGTGCGAACCACCGGTATACTTCCGCCCACACTGGCTTCAAATCTTATCCTGCAATCCTTTTCAGCAGCCATATTAAATATTTCGGGGCCAAATTTGGCAAGCATCTCTTTATTTGCCGTCACCACATCCCGCCCGGCAGCAAGCGCTTTTTGCACGGCTTTTTTCGCTATTGAAGTACCGCCTATCAACTCAACAAAAACATCAAATTCTTCAGAATCCAGCATCGCCAGAACATCGTCATAGATATTAATATCAGTATCAACAAATCGCTGCCGGGCGGTTTTCGATACATCGGCGGCCGCCACCAGTTGCAAACAGCAACCTGTGCGCCGGGAAAGCTTCTCCCCCCGTTCGATAATCCTTTTTACAACCTGGCCACCAACGGTTCCCAGGCCGGCAACAGCAATTTTCAAGCAGGACACTTTTTCAACCTCCTGTATTTCGGTTCAAAGTTCAATATTCAAAGTTCAACGTTAAAAACCGTAAAATCATTTCAAGTCGAAAATCAAACCCTCTGAATTGCAAGATCATCCAGCACTCAATCGGGCATAACCAGTGGGACCTCTGTAATTTTTCAGCAACTCCCCGATTGAGTGCTGGACAGCAATAACGCACAAGGATGTGCTAATGCTGCGAACACACGGATGTGTAAGAGCAGCGAGACGCACTATTTAATACTTTCATTCCGGCCTCTGAGCCGGAATCCAGAGGTTTTACGGTTTTTAATTTGAATATGCAAGTTCAAAATTTTTAATAATCAAAATGGGTCAGGCGAACAAAACGCTGGTAGCGTTCATCCAGATCCCAATCTTCAAGTTCCAGCAAACCTTCGACACCAAAATGTTGGACTGTAAAAGAAGCAGTAATATTACCATAAACAAGAGCCCTTTTCAGGGCTTCAAAGTCATCTCGGGCCGACGCGGCCAGATAACCCATAAATCCACCACCAAAACTGTCGCCGGCTCCTGTCGGATCTTTCACCAGGGCAACGGGAAACCCGGGCAGCACAAACTGCCAGTCAGAGCCAACCATAAACACACCGTGCTCACCTTTTTTAATTATAACCACCGAAGGTCCCCGGCGGCGCAGTTCCTGGGCGGCCGTAATCAAATTAGCCTGCCCCGTCATCAGACGAGCTTCACCATCGTTCAAGAAGAAAAAATCAACTCTCTCCAGCACTTTTTCAAGTTCATCGGGTTTACCTTCTATCCAGAAATTCATCGTATCACAGGCAACCACTTTGGGATGGCGCATCTGATCAAGAACCGAAAGCTGAATTTCAGGATCAATATTTCCAAGAAAAACGTATGGAATATCCCGGTAATCTTCGGGCAGGGTAGGATCAAAGTCAGCAAAGACGTTAAGATGAGTTTCATCGGTCTGAGCCTCTAAATCAGCCCCATAATGCCCTTTCCAGCGGAATGTATCTTTCCCCTGTTTTATTTCGAGACCCCGCAGATCAATATTCTTTCTCTTCAAACGGGCCAGTAATTTTTGATCAAAATCTTCCCCGACTACCCCGACAAGTTTAACCGGGGCAAAGTTACTGGCCCCCAGGCTAAAATAGGTTGCCGCTCCTCCAGGTTCTTCTTCTACTTCACCGTGCAGAGTAGAAATGGAATCAAACGCAACAGAACCTACTACAAGTACTTCAGGCATCTTAATTCGCTCCTTATATTTTTTTAAAAACCAAAATTTTCTTTTATTGATTATTCCCCTTCAAGCGGCGGGTCCGGGCTCATAATAAAAACCAGACTCCGGCTGAACCGGTCCCTTATCTTTCACACGATTCATCCGGAGTCTGATAAATCTATCTTTCCACCTGGCTAATCCAGTAATCGGATATCTGTCCGTCTTCAACCATCTCATCGGCATAATCGGCCGCTTCGCGACGAGACGGAAATTCACCCACTCGAACACGATACCAGGTCTGATCTCCAACAGTTGCTTCTCTTATCGACACGGAATGATCCTGTTGGCGGAGCTGTTCGGCCGCTCGCTCGGCATTTTCACGGTTTTGCGACGAGGCGGCCTGGATAGCAAAAAACGTCTGCACTTGTGCTGTCTCAGTCTCCTGGCCCGACTCGGATTCAGGCTCGGGTTCAGATTCGGGTTCCGGTTCGGATTCCGGTTCAGGTTCGCGGTCCACCGGTGAGGGGGTTTCAGTTACTTCACGTTCGTCGTCTTCAATCCGGTCAACCGATTCCGGTTCCGTCTCCGGTTCATCAAGTTCATCGAGGAAACCGAGATCTTCCGCCGAATAAGACCTTTCTTCCTCGAAATCGGGGTATTCTTCGCCCGCATCTTCGGGCGGAGTATCAAAACCGGATTCACCCGTCTTCCTGAAACGAGCCAGTTGTTCGGGGATATCCGGTGTTTCAGATAATCCGACCTCCCGACCCTGTTCCCAGCCCCAACCGTAACCAAAATATACTCCAAATCCAAAAACCAAAACCAGCAATGATACCGCCACGGCCGAACTCCAGCCAAGTATGGTAGAGTTTAAAACCCAGGTGTTACTATCGCGCTGTCTGTATTTTGGCATATCAATCACCTATCCCTTAGATTTTTATTTGCAAGCTGCATAAAAGCTTCTGCTTTCTTCAGATTTTTTTCAAGTTGATCCAGTAAAACCTTAATATCATCTTCCTGCAGTTCCAGCCGGTCCCAGACCCGCTGCTGAAAAACCGGGGGCTGCTTATCTCCGGTCCAGCCTATATTTTTAGTTCGGGCCAGAACATCCCCGACATGGACCAGATAAACCAGGCGGTCATCATCGGGAGCCTGCAGAGGACTGCGATAATAAATTATCGCATTACTTATACTGGAAGGCAAATTCCATTTCTGGGCCAGCCAGCCTCCAATCTGCGGATGACTAACTCCAACTATCTCCTCTTCGGCCTCCAGCATCGTACATTCTTTTTTTCGCACATATTCCAATATTTTTTCAAGTTCCTGATGGAAATAAATGTCAAGAACAATTTTGCCTATATTATGCAATATTCCGGCGACCATCGCTGTCTCCGGATTGGGGTAACGAATCCAGCGGGCCGTTGTCTCAGCAGCCAGCCCCGTGCCAACCGAATGTTCCCAGATCCCATGGCGGTCGAAATCATCTGTGCCCGCACCTTTAAAAACCTCAAAAACAGATGCACTCAAAGCGAGAGATTTAATGGCGTTAAACCCAAGGATAACCACTGCTTCGGTTACCGTGGTAATCCGGCGCGAAAAACCATAAAAAGCACTGTTCACAAGTTTTAAAACCTTGGCTGTCAGAGCTGGATCCTGGGTGATAACCGCATTCAGGTCGGCGGCGGTGGTATCGGAACTTTCGACCATGGTAAGCAAACGCGGAACCACCGAAGGCAGCGCGGGCAGATCCTGGATCTGATCCACTAATTTTTTTAGATCATTTTTTTTAGCTTCATCAACCATAATTCAATCCCCTACAATCTTTCTGTCTACTACCTTTTCCCGCAGCCGGTTTGCCGCTTTCTTTAATTCTTCCACACTACCATTGTTTTCAACAATCAGATCAGCCCGGTCGGCTTTTTTTTGCTGTGGCCACTGGTGCTGCCGGCGGCGTGTGATTTCCCCGGCGGATATTCCTTCAGCGGCCAATCTTTTTTCAACGACTGCCGGTGATGCTGTTACCACTACCACATAATCACATATTTTATCAAATCCGGCTTCAAAAAGAAGCGGGACGTCGATAACATAAAAATTACTGTCAGCCCGCTCAATAATTTTTTCAACCTCTTCACGAACAAGCGGATGAACAATCGCTTCCAATTTTTTCAGCTTTTCTCTATCCGAAAAAACCCTGGATGCCAGCTTCCGCGGCTCAATATGTCCGTTTTCATCAATAATTGAAGTACCGAACTCTTCGATCACGGGCCGGTAGGCCGGGTTGCCAATCTTTAGTAATTTTCGGGCTATTAAATCAGCATTAATATGGCGACCCTCTTCACCGGCCAAAAAAGAGCCGAAAGTGGTCTTTCCGCTGCCTATGGAACCCGTAACTCCAATAACCGGCGTTCCCATGATTAATCATCCCCGTTTTTTGTTCCCCGTCCCGCTGTTTATAGTATAGTAACAAATAACGCGAATAAGGAAATAGTACGCTGTGCGTTATCCCCGCTATTATTTACTTATCTCAGCCCAGTTGGAACCCTTGATAATATTAACCACAACAGGAACTTTCAGCTGCATTGCAGCGGCCATTATTTCCCTTACCCTCTCTTCCAGCCGGGAGGCTTTATCCTTATGAACTTCAAAAATAAGTTCATCATGAACCTGCAGCAGTAAATTACAGTCAAACCCTGATAGTTCAGGCGCCAGATTAATCATCGCTTTTTTTAGCATATCAGCGGCCGTGCCCTGGATGGGAGCGTTGACTGCGGCGCGGCGGCCAAACTGACGGCGAAAAAAATCATCACTGGACAGTTCCGGCACATACCGGCGGCGCCCCCATAAGGTCTCCACATAACCCTTTTTTTTCGCTGTTTCAACGGTACTGTCAATATATCTTTTAACCCCCGGATAGCGATTAAAATAACGCTCAATGTAATTTTCGGCCTCTTTTCGAGAAATATCTAAATCACGGGCCAGCCCAAAAGCGCTCAAACCGTAAGCTATCCCGAAATTTACAACTTTTGCTGTCCGTCTTTCCGCCGGCTGAACTTCTTCTTCGCTTTTTCCAGACAGCTCGGCAGCAGTAATTGTATGTATGTCACGATCATTTCGAAAAGCCTCCAGAAGTGTTTCGTCTTCTGAAATATGAGCAAGCAACCGCAGCTCTATCTGGGAATAATCAGCTCCGATAAAAATATAATCAGCACGTGAAGGCACAAATGCTTCCCGAACTCGACGACCAAATTTTTCCCGAACCGGAATATTCTGCAAATTTGGACGACTGCTTGAAAGCCGGCCGGTTCCGGCTACTGTCTGATTGAATTCGGTATGTATTTTCCCCGTCCTGTCGTTCACAGCCTCCACCAGGGGCTTCAAATAAGTGGATTCAATCTTATTGTATTTTCTGTATTCAAGTATCACAGCGGGAAGCCGATGGTTTTCAGCCAGTTTTTGCAGAGTATCGGCATCAGTACTCGGTTTACCGCTGCCTGTTTTGCCCTGGACAGGAAGTTCAAGCTTATCGAAAAATATCTCGCGCATTTGCTTGGGACTGTTTAAATTAAACTCTTCTCCGGCTAAATCATATGCTTCTTTTTGAAGCCCGGACAATACCCCCTCCAGCTCACCGGACAATTCCTGTAATTTTTTTGTGTCCAGCTTGACCCCGTTATATTCCATGCGAGCCAAAATAGCAGTAAGCGGGTTCTCCAGTTTGGCTAAAACTTCTTCCTGGTTTTCTTTCGCAACTTCATTTTCTAACTTTTCACTCACCTGCTTGAGGAGCACAGCGCGCCGGGCCAGCCATTTATTTCTCACATCCGCCGGCCACTCAACTTCACGTTCGGGGATGGAAACCGCAAGATAACGCTGCGTTATATCCTCAAAGCCATGGTCGGCATCAGGTTTTACCAGGTAGGAGGCCAGTTGCAGGTCAAAAACATTATCAACCGCAGGGATTTTAATTCCCAGACGATAAAGCAAAATCTGAAGAAATTTATTATGGTAGGTGTAAAACTTTTTAGCCGCTAACTGCTCAACCAGGAGTTTTATCTTCTGTTTTTTTTCAGAAGTCATTCCAAAAAGATCCCCACCGATACTGACGGGAACAATAACTGATTTTTCATCATATAGAAACACAAATCTGACGCTCTGCACCTGCATCGGTTTCAATTCCGGATTGTCAGGTAAAACATAACCGTAAACCGGACCGGGTCCGGAAAAGTAATTTCCAGGTTTAAAATCAGATATAGAAATTTCCTGAAAATCAACCTCAATTTTCTCCCAGTCCGATGGAAGATCAGCCTTTTCTTCCAGCTTTTCACGCAGCTCTCGAAACTCAAGTTCGCGGCAGAACCCTATCATTTCCTCCACAGGCAGTCCCTCGAAACGAGCTCTGGAAAGTTCTATTTTTACCGGTGCATCCTTCCGCAGCAAAACAAGGTGTTTACTGTCGGCAAGCTGCTCTTTATTATCCGCTATTTTCTTGCGAAACCTCTCCGGTATCTCCTCAATATTATCCAGCATATTTTCAACCGTCTCAAACTGCTTGAGCAGCCGGGAAGCATGGGCGGGGCCAATACCGCTGATTCCCGGGACATTATCCGCTTTGTCGCCGACCAGACTCAAAAAATCAGGCACTTTTTCCGGTTCCACTCCCAGGGCATCGACTACCCCCTGGCTGTCAAGCAAAACAACATCACTCAAACCTTTCTTCTGTTTTAATATTTTTACAGAATTTCCAACCAGTTGAAAAACATCTTTGTCGTTACTGACAATAACAACCTCAAGGTCATCGGAGTCCGACCATTTATCAACCATGGAAGCAATTAAATCATCACATTCAAATCCGGGTTCAATTAAAACCGGGATATCAAGCGTTTTAAATAATTTCCTCACCTGGGGAAGCTGCGCCTTGAGTTCGTCGGGCATCTCCGGTCTATCCAGCTTGTAGTCCTCGTAAAATTCATGCCGGAATGTCGGTTCTGTAGAATCCATAGCACAGACGACATAATCAGGTTCATAGTTTTCAAACAAGGCCAGCAGAAGACGCACAAGTCCAAAAACAGCTCCGGTAGGTTGACCGCGCGAATCAATAAGCCCGGCACTCTTCATCGCATAATAAGAACGATAAACAAGATAATGCCCGTCAAGTATAAAAAGGTTTTTTTTCATTCTCTTTTCACCACATATTCAAAATTGATTACGTACCAGACAAAACTGACATTCCAATGATTTTTTGCAGATGATTTATATCCGCTTTCGACAATCACTTCCAAAATCCCCCGGAAGATTGTAAAGTATAGAGGTTACTGCATAAGAAGTTTAACACAATAACAATAATCAAAGGAGAATTATATCCGATGTTAAATTATCTGAAAAAGAAAAAGAAATACCTGAAAGAACCCTGGCGGCTGCGCGTGATCATGGCCTATTTTTTACTGATAGTCTTCGCTTTTTCGGCCGGACCCGTCTATCCCTATTTCTGGATTGGAACAGCCATGATTGCCGGCGGTATTCTTATCCGCGCCTGGGCTTCGGGAATTATTAAAAAAGACAATGAACTGGCCACCGAAGGCCCCTACTCATTGTGCAGAAATCCACTTTACGTCGGTAATTTCCTGATCGGATACGGGATCTGCGCAATAAACGGCCACTGGTGGAGCTTCGGTCTGCTAACAGCTTATTTTTTGCTTATTTATCCTTTTACAATAAGAAAAGAAGAACGAAAACTCAGCAAATATTTTAAGGCGGAGTTCACTGACTATAAAAGAAATGTCCGCCTCTTCATCCCCCGCTTGAAACCGTATAAAACCCTCGCCGGCTGGAGCCCCTATCAGTATTTTGTCGATAACAAGGATTTTCTAAACGAGGGTGCCGTTATCCTGCTCTGGCTTTATACACTTCATATTTTTTTGAACAGATAAATGTAACGTGTCGAATTGAGGACCAGAAACTACGGGGAGCAGAAAAAAATTTAGGAACCACAAATTTAATTCAAATTTTTAGCTCGCAGATTAACGCCGGTTAACGCAGATAAACATCAAAACTAAGTTAGTAAGCGCGGGGCGCGGGGCGCGGGGAGCGGGGCGTTTGGCGCGGGGCGCCTGGTGCGTGGCGCAAAACCAAAACCCTTTAAAACCCATAGAACGCAAAGGCGCTAAGAAAGTCAAAACCTTTTGTTATTGTTAAACCCCAAAATCTGTTGCCTTAATCCGTAGTTCCAGCAGTTGCAGTTGACTTTGAATTTGCTTTTACTCCAAGCTCCCCGCACCAAGCTCCCCGCCAATTAACTTTGAATTTGCTTTTACTCCAGGCTCCCCGCTAATCACCTCCGCAGTTTCCTCCGCTCATCCCCTCTTCCACTCATCCGCTCATCGAAGTCCTCCACTCATCGAAGTCCTCCGCTCTTCCACTCATCAGCGCTTCCGCTCATCATAGCCTTTGCCGTTGACTTTGCTCTATTCCCCATTCCCTATTCCCCATTCCCTATTTCCCATTCCCTATTTCCCATTCCCTATTCCCCATTCCCTATTCCCAATTCCCTATTCCCCATTCTTTCATCAAACCCTCCATGGTTTCAGATTTTTTATTT
>JBKGYI010000008.1:0-13905 GCA_046546195.1 bacterium
ATCCTGGAAAATATTCTTATGAAGGTTGAAAGTGACTCACTGCAGATTATTGCTACCGATCTGGAAATCACAATCCGGACAACTGCTAAAATCCAGGGAGAAAAAGACGGCAGCTGCACCGTTCCAGCCCGTAAATTTCAAAACCTGGTCAACGAACTGCCTTCCGGGGGGACTGAAGTGGAAGTCGAAGCCAAAGACGAAAGACTGCACATTTCGGTGGCCGAGACAAACTCTCACTTCCAACTGCCGATATTACCGGAAGAAGAATTTCCATCTTTTCCGGAGGTTGAGAAAGATTTCAGTCTGAGTCTTGAATCCGAAAAAATAATTCACATGCTTAAAAACACACAGTTTGCTGCTGCCGTTGATTCAGCCCGCAGTTATCTTTGTGGTATCTATTTCGATATAACCCGGGAAAATCTAACAATTGTTTCTACAGATGCCCACAGACTTGCCCTGCACAGCACAAAGCTTACCGAAGAACAGTACAGCAGTGCCCGGCAATCTTTGCTTGTCCCGGTTAAAGCGATTCGGGAACTTATAAAAATTCTATCGGGAGAAGAAAAAATAGAAATTAATGCCGGCGAAAACATGGTTGAATTTAAACTGAACGAAACAGTTTTAATCAGCCGGCTTATTGACGAAGATTTTCCGAACTACCGCCAGGTAATTCCCGAGGACTATGAACACCGGCTGGAAATCGACTGTAGACGCCTGTACAACGCCGTTCGCCGGGTAGCTCTGATGGCTGATGAAAAAACAAGAAGGCTTTTAATCACAGTCGGAACGGGAAAACTAATTATAAAGGCGGAAGATTCCGAAACTGGAGCCGGTCAGGAAGAACTGAGCGTTGATTACAAGGGTGAAGAAACGACAATTGCCTTTAACGGTGATTATCTGGCTGCTGTTCTCGATCATATTGAAGACGACCGGGTTTATTTTGACTTGATTTCTCCCGATAGTCCCGGTACTTTTCGACCGCTGGATGACAACAACTACCTGTATATCATAATGCCCCTCAGACTTGGCTAAGTTTTCTCTTGCGCATAACCGCACTCCAGGTTTCCCAGTTTCGTTGCTGGATTTACAGGGAAATTTCCCTGCCGGAGCAGGTTGTTTATTTAAAGGGCCCCAACGGCAGCGGGAAAACCTCGTTGCTGGAAGCAATCCGTTATCTTTCCAGTGGCCGCAGTTTCCAGACCCATCGTAATGCAGAACTTGTCCGCTGGGGAGCAAACAGTTTCACCGTTCGCGGTGAGTTTGTTTCTGAAGACAATTTTTCACCCGAAGAAATTGCGGTTAGCTATGACAGTCGCCAAAAATCTTCCCGTGTAAAAGTTAATTCCCGGCTTATCCCCCGTCTGTCAGAATTACAGGGTCTTTTTCCAACCGTTTTGTTTACTCCCCGGCAAACCGAGATTATCAGTGGTTCGCCTGCCAGCCGGCGT
Organism: bacterium; assembly: GCA_046546195.1. Taxonomy (GTDB): domain Bacteria; phylum T1Sed10-126; class T1Sed10-126; order T1Sed10-126; family T1Sed10-126; genus CAYTSZ01. The sequence continues at coordinate 1,449 of JBKGYI010000008.1, forward strand.
GAGTTTTTAGACCAGCTTCTCTGTCAGCTTTATCCGCGGTACCTTGAAAATTTACAAAAGTATAAAAATTCTCTTTCCCAGCGTAACGCGCTTTTAAAACGTTCCAATCCCGATCCTATGTTGCTCGAGGAATATGAGAAACAGATGTCTGAAAGTGCAACCGTTATTATTAGCGAGCGGCATAAAATTCTGCAGATGCTTAAACCACTTATGGAAACAGAACTTATTAAGATAAGCAACCGCCGGCTGGGAGAAATAGAATTAAATTATCAACCCGGTATTTCGAAGCTCCCGGTTGATACTTCGCTGCTTACCAAAGAGTTTGAAAAGGAACGAAAGACAGCGGTCAGGCGGGGGTACACAACGATTGGACCCCAGCGTGATGACTGGCAGCTCAAGCGCTCTGAAGGTCATTCGCTGCATCGTTATGTTTCACGCGGTGAACTAAAAATGGTACTTATTGCTTTGAAAACAGCTGAGGCGCGCTGTATAATGGAAATAAAGGATGAAAAACCGGTAATGCTGTTTGACGACCTTCTGAGCGAACTTGACGACAGCAGCCGTTTAAACAGTGTCACAGCCGGTCTTGAGTCACGGTTTCAACTTATTTTTACCGGAACCGAACAACCGTATGGTATCGATTGTCTGAAAAGCGGCAGCATACTTGAAATTGGAGCGTCCTAGTGGAACCACTATCGGAGTCTTTACAGGAATTTATCAAAGAAAAAGGGTTAAAAGAGCCCTTTCAAAAATCCCGGTTGATTGAGGAATGGGAGCAGATTGCCGGAGATGTTTTTGCTTCCCATCTAAAGATAGTAAAATTTGCCAATAAAAGGTTGGTCCTGGTAGCCTCGGATCCCGGCTGGAGCCATCAGGCGGAACTGTTAAAACCGCAGCTAAAAGAAAAAATAAATAACCATTTCGGTGAACAGATAGTAAAAGATATCCGCATAAAAAACTGAATTATCCCTGATTCACCTCCTGTTTTGCTCAACTAAATATTGAAATAAGAACTCCAGCCCCGGCATCCTGTGTATTGAACTTGAGTTCTGTGAGAAAAGAGCGGCGGTCGGAGTTCTTATTTACTCATTCTCTGCCGGGCCTCCAGCCCGGCTTCCGAGGTAAGCAAACCTCAAAACCGGTTCATCCTGAACCATGAGGTTTGCTTAAACCCGTAAATAAAATCTCCGGCCACCGCTCTTTTCACTTCACTGATGCGGCTGGTTGGGCGGGGAGCGAATATTGAATTCCTATCCTTTGTTTTTTCTATTTTTTACCTGTTTTTTCACGCGCGGGCATGTTAACATATATGCTAACGTGCGAAAGTTGAAAATCGGAAAAGGAGAAGTAATAGATGACTGCGGAAACTGACGATTACGGTTCTACTAAGATAAAGGTTTTAGAAGGTCTTGAGGCGGTTCAGAAACGTCCCGGAATGTATATTGGCAGCACCGACCAGCGCGGGCTGCATCATCTTGTTTTTGAGGTTGTTGATAACAGTATCGATGAGGCGCTGGCCGGTTTTTGTGATAAGATAGAGGTTACTGTTAAAGAAGACGGTTCGGTAATTGTAACTGATAACGGCCGGGGAATACCTGTCGATATTCATCCCAAATACGGTATTTCCGGTGTTGAGGTTGTTATGACTCGTCTGCATGCCGGGGGAAAGTTTGACTCCAGTTCCTACGCCATAAGCGGTGGTCTGCACGGGGTTGGTGTTTCTGTTGTTAACGCTCTCAGTGAGTGGCTGGTTGTTGAGATTCATCGCGACGGAACTACCTACCGGCAAAAGTTCGAGCGGGGTAACCCGGTCAGCAAACTGGAAGAGCTGGGCGCGACTGATAAACAGGGCACTTCGGTTCATTTTATGCCGGATAAAAATATTTTTGAAACCGACCAATTTAATCCTGAATCTCTGATTAAGAAAATGAGGGAGCTTGCTTATCTTAACGAGGGGTTGTTTATTCGTTTTGTCCACGAGAAAAATGATGTTGAAGAAACCTTTCATTTTCATGATGGGATCCAGGCTTTTGTCCGCTATTTGAATCGCAAGTACGAAGCTTTGCATGAAGATGTTATCTTTTTCGAAGATAACCAGGAAAAAATAAAAGTCCAGATCGCCATGCAGTATGCCGCCGACTCCTATACGGAACGAATATTTGCTTTTGCCAATAATATTAATACTCATGAGGGTGGAACCCATGTTACCGGTTTCAAGACGGCGATAACCCGTGTTGTAAATCGCTATGCAGAGGAAAATAATCTGCTCGGTAAAAATGAATCTTTGAAAGGGGAAGATATTCGCGAGGGTTTAACAGTTATTCTCAGTATATTAATTCCCGAGCCCCAGTTTGAGGGGCAGACAAAAACCAAGCTTGGTAATAGCGAAGCCCGTGGTGTGGTTGAGTCTATTTTAAACAAACATCTTACTACTTATTTGCAGGAACATCCCTCAATCGGTAAAACTATCATAGACAGGGTTCGAGCCGCCGCCCAGGCTCGCCGTGCCGCTCAAAAAGCCAAGCAGTTAACGCGGCGTAAATCTTATCTGCAATCCAGCGCTCTGCCGGGCAAGCTGGCTGATTGCTCCAGCAAAGACAAGGAAAAAAGCGAACTTTTTGTTGTTGAGGGTGATTCGGCCGGTGGTAGTGCCAAGCAGGGGCGGAACCGTGAATTTCAGGCTATTTTACCGCTGCGTGGTAAAATTCTTAACGTAGAAAAAGCACGGATCGACCGAGTTCTTGATAACAAGGAAATCCGGGCCCTGATAACAGCTCTGGGAACCGGAATAGGGGAAGAAGATTTCGATATAGATAATCTGCGCTACGGAAAAATAATTATAATGACCGATGCTGATGTTGACGGAGCCCACATTCGCACGCTGCTTATGACCCTTTTCTTCCGTTATATGCGGGAATTAATAGAAAACGGAAATCTTTATATTGCTCAACCTCCTATCTATAGACTTTCTAACGGCAGTAAAGAGGAATACGTTTACAAAGAAAAACATCTCCGTGCGGCGCTCGAGGAGTTTGGCACTAAGGCAACGATTCAGCGCTATAAAGGGCTGGGGGAGATGAATCCCGAGCAGCTTCTGGATACGACTATGGACCCGGATTCCCGGCAATTGCTTAGAGTAAGCGTGGAGGATGCGATTGATGCTGATGAACTGTTTACAACTCTGATGGGGGATGAAGTCGAGCCCCGCCGGGAATTTATCCAGGACCACGCCAGGGAAGTTAAAAATTTAGATATATAGAGGGGAAAAGAGTTACGAAGTGACTAAGTGACGGGGTGACGGAGGGGTCGGAAGATAAGTCGTGATTGCGTGATGAGGTGACTGCGTGATTGCGCTGTGATTGCGCAGCTGCAATTAGCTGGCTTTGATTATAAATATAAACTATGAACTATAAACTGTGTTTTATGAGGTGTGAAAATTGGCTGATGCTTATGAACCTCCGTTAACGGAGGAAGATGAAGAACATATAGAGATATCCTATGTTGAGGATGAGATTAAAGAATCGTATATTAACTATGCGATGAGTGTTATTGTTGGTCGAGCTTTACCGGATGTGCGCGACGGGCTTAAACCTGTTCACCGGCGGATACTTTATGCCATGGATGAGCTTGGACTGCATCACAGCCGTCCCTACAAGAAAAGTGCCCGTATAGTCGGTGAGGTGCTCGGTAAATTTCATCCCCACGGTGATATGGCGGTCTATGACGCCCTGGTGCGAATGGCTCAGGAATTTTCATTGCTCTGCCCGCTGGTTGACGGCCAGGGAAACTTTGGTTCTATTGATGGTGACAGTCCCGCGGCGATGCGTTATACGGAGTCCCGGCTGCAGAAACTTTCCCGCGAACTTTTGCGCAATATCGATGAAGATACGGTTGATTTTCGGCCTAATTTTGATGAATCACTGGAAGAACCCACTGTTCTCCCGGCGCGACTTCCCAACCTGCTGATAAACGGTTCGTCCGGTATAGCGGTGGGGATGGCAACAAGTATTCCTCCCCATAACCTCGGCGAGGTTGTGGATGCCACCGTGCATAGAATCAATCATCCTGATTGCAGTGTTGATGATTTGATGGAGTTTATCCCCGGGCCTGATTTTCCGACGGCCGGGATTATATGTTCGAAAGAAGGAATTGAAGAGGCCTATAAAACCGGCCGCGGTAAGGTCGTTATCCGGGGTCGGGTTGAAATTGAAGAAAATGACGGTCAGCAGGCCGACCGCTTAATTATTACCGAGATTCCCTACATGGTTAATAAGGCGAAAATGATTGAGAAAATAGCTCGCTATGTCAAAAACGAGAAAATTGATGGTATAAAAGATTTAAGAGATGAATCGGACCGTGAGGGTTTGCGGGTGGTCATAGAATTAAGTCGGGGTGCCAGTCCGAAAGTGGTGGAAAATCAGATTTATAAATACACCCGCCTGGAGCGAACGTTTGGTGTTCAGATGCTGGCCATTGTTGACGGTGAACCGCTTGTTCTTGATCTTTCTGAGATGCTGGATGAGTTTATTAATTTCAGGATTGAAGTGATTCGTCGCCGGACCCGCTACCGGTTGCAAAAAGCCCGTGATCGTGCTCATTTGCTGGAAGGCTACAGGATTGCCATTGCCAACATCGATGAAGTTGTGGCTGTTATCAAAAAAGCTTCCAGCCCCGATGCCGCCAGGGAGACATTGATTGAGCGGTTTGAAGTCAGTGAACGGCAGGCCAAAGCCATCCTGCAGATGCGTTTGCAGCGACTTACTTCTATGGAAGTGGATAAGATCGAAGAAGAATACGAGCAGCTAAAAAGGGATATTGAAGAATACGAAACGATCCTGGCCAGTGAAGAAAAGGTCCGCGAAATTATTAAAGATGAACTGCTTGAAATCAAGGAAGAATACGCCGAAGAAAGGCGCAGCAGTTTCAGTGATATGCCGCTGGATGTTTCGCGCGAAGATCTTATCGAGGACGAACCGTCGATTATAACCCTTTCTGCCCGCGGTTACATAAAAAGAACAGCTCCAGATAATTTTAAGCTCCAGCACCGGGGTGGTCGGGGGATTTACGGTGCGGATCCGGCCGAAGGTGATGAGATATCGGCTGTATTTTCCGCCTATACCCATGACTACATGCTGGTGTTTACTTCAAAGGGACAGTGCTACTGGCTGAAAGGATATGATATTCCCGAAGGCGGCCGGCGCAGCCGGGGAACACCGATAATTAATCTGATCGGCATTGACCAGGATGAACGGGTCCGGGCGATGGTTCCGATTCGTGAACTTGATGACGGGCATCTGGTGATGGCCACCAGAAACGGACGGATCAAAAAGACTGACATGGAAGCGTTCAGCCGTCCGAGAGCTGGCGGAATTATTGCCGTTGATATGCCCGAGGATGATGAGTTGGTTCGGGTGGCCATAAGCAGCGGCGATGATGATCTGATGCTGGCCACCGCCCGGGGTAAGGCGATTCGTTTTGCCGAAGAAGACGTTCGAGCAATGGGCCGCGATACTCGCGGTGTGAAAGGGATCGAACTTCGAGAAGACGATTATGTAACTGGTCTGGCTGTAGTGGAAGAGGGAAAACAGCTACTTACGGTCTGCAACCGCGGTTACGGAAAACGAACTGAGTTTGAAGAATACCGGGCTCAGACCCGGGGCGGGATGGGTTTGATCAACATCAAAAACATCGACCGCAACGGCGAGGTGGTGGGAATCATCGCTGTCGAAGAGGACGATGAGATTATTTTGATAACCGGAGAAGGAATAATCGTCCGCATCCCGGCCGAAGAAATAAACGTTTACGGCCGCTCCGCCCAGGGAGTGCAGGTAATGCGCGTCGATAACTCCGACACAATATCCGATATGACGATAAGTGTAGTGACAAAGTGATTTAGTTACGGAGAGATGAAGTGACTGAGTAACGAAGTGATACACCCAGTACCGCTGTCATTAAAACCCTCGGACTTCCGTTTTTTCTCTGTCTCTCCCGCTCCCCTGCTCATCTTAGTCTTTCTCTGCTGTTCCTGCACATCCCTGTGACTACGATGTAAGCGCGGGGCGCAGGGCGCTTGGCGCGGGGCGAAAAATCAAAAGTGCGTCTCACTGCTTCTGCACATCCCTGTGCGTCAGTCTGGAATAACGGTTGCTTTGTGCGACCGGCTCTACACTTATTATTGTATTTTTTTGCTTTCATAGTATAAATCTGTTATATTTTAATTGCTTTACTGGTTGGACGGTTTATAAAATAGATTCTGGAGTATACAAATGAAACTAAACCAATCTCAGGAAAATAAATTAGATGAAATTATTAATATTATCAGACAAACAACAACCCCTCTTAAGATAATACTGTTTGGCTCCGCCGCAACCGATGAAATGGGACCAAACAGCGATTTTGATTTACTTGTTGTTGTTCCAGATGATATACCGCGCCTCAAGACGGCAAAAAACATATACCGTAACAAATTAGGTACCGGTTTCGCCGCCGATATAATTGTAGTCACCAAATCCGAATTGGAAAAATATAAAAATTCCCCCGGCTTAATCTATCAAAAAGCCCTCAACGAAGGCAAACTGCTTTATGCCGCCTGACAACTTCCCGCCAGACTCTCCAGAAGAGTGGTTGTGACGGGCATTAAGTAACTTAAAATTGGCTTCGTGTAACCACAACCAAATTTGTCTGGAAGATCTATGTTTTGAAGCTCAACAGGCTGTGGAAAAATCCTTGAAAGCTCTTCATCTTAAATACAACATCAAATTTCGTTATATCCATGATCTGGAAGAGTTGCTTACCTCTCTGGAAAAAAATGGGATAGAAATTCCTGAAGGGGTCAAAGAAGCTGTCATACTAACAAACTACGCCGTTGCGATTAGATACCCGGGTGCCAATACTGTCACCGACAAAGATTATTCCCAGGCATTAACATTGGCACAAAATGTATACGAATGGGCAGAAAAATTAATTAAAAACTAAATCTTCAACAACAGATGGCAGCTTATCGATTCCGCCCGGTTATACCGGCGATAAATCCTGCGGGTTTTTACTATATTTTTCTCCTCTTCGCATCCTCTACCTGGCTTTTCTCTGCGTCTCTGCGCCTCAGCGTTTTTCAGCTTTTGACTTTGCTGTTTCGCCTCTTCGCTCCTCGCCTCTTCTCATCCCCGTCTTAGCTTTTCCTATTCGTCTATTTTTAGTTCTCGGGCCATTTCCATGAATTCTGAGGCATCTTTTAGATCGCGGTCAAACTGCTTGAGGATAACTATGAGTTCAGAACCGGTAATCCCGATCTGGCTTAAGATCTGTTCATCACAGGAAAGGCCGATATTATCGCCGGACCAGCCAATTCCTTTTGCTCTGACAATCTTTTCTCCCACATAAACCAGCAGTGGAAGCATCATCTGTTCTTCCGGGGCCTGCATTGGGTTGTGATAATAGCTTAACCCGCAGATAATATTTTCAGGCAGGTCCCAATTTCTTCCCAGCCAGCCTGCTATCTCGGGATCCTTAACCCCGAAAATTTCATTTTCCGCTGTCAGGAGACTGCATCTTTTTTCATGGGCCAGATCTATTGCCTTTTTAAGATCTTTTCTAAAATAAACATACAGTATCACTGTCCCCAAAATATGCAAAAGTCCGGCCAGCATTGCATCCTCCGCTTTTGGATATCTGATCCTTCTTGCTGTTGTTTCTGCTGCAATTCCGGTGGCTATAGCTTTTTCCCAAAGTCCCCCTATGTCAAATTCCACTGTCTGGTCATCCTCTTTGGAGTTATTAATTTCTTTTTTGGTAAGAAAAATAACTGAGGCTCCCAGGGCAAGGTTGCGTACGGTGGTGAAGCCCAGGTATACAATGGCATCTTTGAGTGATTCAATCCGTCTGTTTAGTCCATAATAAGAGCTGTTTACCAGTTTAAGTGTTTTTGCCGTTAAAGACGGATCGCTAAGCAGAATTTTTTCCACCTCAGCGGCAGAGGTGCTGGGATTCTTGAGTGCGGAAAGCAACCTGGGAATTACGGTCGGTAGTGAGGGAAGATCGGAAATCTGGTTAATCATTTTTTTCAGATTTTTGCTTTCAGGGTTCATTTTTTATATTTTCCTTACAAAAATAATTTATACTATTAGAAAGCATCTTATTATGTCATAATAGTTTACTTCAGTGAAGTTAATCTATCTCAGTGGTGAGGCCAATGAGAAAAAAATATAATAATATTATAGAGCCCACCGACGGGCTGAATGCTCTTGCCGTGGGGATCGCCCATGAAATAAAAAATCCGCTTTTCAGTATCCAGGCAAATTCCACAAATGTTGAGATAATTGTACGGGAAATGAAGTATCTGCTGGAAGACTGTCTGGAGGATGAGACGGATCCCAAGATCGCCGGTTTTTCTCCCCCGGAAGCTTTTATTCGTCTTTTCCGCTGTTTGCAGGGAATAAAATCGTCAGCTGCCAGGATAAACGGTGTTATTGATAACTTCAACGAGTTTGCCGGCCACGGACGGATGGAAACCACTCGCCTTGACCTGCAAAAAATAATTGAAGAAACAAAATCTATAATGCAGCCTCTTGTTGAGGAAGTGGGAACGCTTGAGGTTATCTGGAACTTTGAACCTCCGGTCTGGATTGAAGGAAATTTTCTGCAGCTTGACCAGGCATTAAACAACCTGATAGGTAACGCTGTGGATGCTCTTGCAGAAAAGAAGGAACAAGAAGTCAACTTCCATGGCAGAATAAAACTTATTATAGACAAAGAAAAAAGAGATAACCGGGAGTTTGTCCGGATAAAAATCAAAGATAACGGTCCCGGAGTTTCCGATAAGTTGAAGTCGAAGATTTTTATGCCGTTTATAACGACCAAAAGGCAGGGTAAAGGTTTTGGCGTGGGGCTGGCCAAGGTCCGTGGTGTTGCAATTCGTCACGAAGGTCGGCTTTTTCTGGAGGATAACCAGGATCCGGGAGCGACTTTTGTCCTGGAGCTGCCGGTGGCCGGAGAATAATATTTTTTGCAGGGAGAAGGAGGCAGTGTAATTATGAAAGTTTTAATTGTTGATGATGAACAGGAGATACTGGATGCACTTGATACGTACCTGACAATGCAGGGTTACGAGGTCGAAACCTGTGCTTCCTCGACGGTGGCCGGGGAGCGAATTAAAGAGAGTTCTTACAGCATAATTATGCTTGATATTAACATGCCCAAGATATCGGGGATCGAACTGCTGGAAGATATTAAAGATGTTGAACCCAGCTGTGAAGTTATCATGATTACCGGTTTTAACAGCCTTGATAAAACGCTTGATGCCCGGGACCGTGGTGCCAGTGAATACCTGCTTAAGCCGCTTGATATGCAAAATGTACGTGAGGTAGTTGAGGCGGCCGGCGACCGAGTTCAACGCTGGCAAAATGCTCTTGGTGATGCCTTAAAAGACAGTGCTCGCCGCCGGAGGGCAAAGAGTTAAGAAGAATCAGAGAACTGCAGAAGATTCTTAAAAATAAACTTTGGAGTGGTTTAATTGTCCAAAAAAATACTTATAGTCGACGATGAACGGGAGATTGTGGACATGATAGTGCGCAATTTTAAACTGGATGGTTATGATGTCGAAGGCTGCACTGATCCTCTTCAGGCTCTCAGCAAGATAAAATCGGGTACTTATAAAGTGGTTATTTCTGATATAAAGATGCCCGGATTATCCGGTGTGGATTTATTAAAAAAGATAAAAAAAGTGGACGGGATAATACAGGTGATTATGATCACTGGTTATGTTACCCCCAGCAATATTATAAGCTGCCTGAGTCGCGGCGCGAACGACTGTCTTTTCAAGCCTCTCGATCTGGATAGATTAAAAGAAGCTGTCGATGATGCTTTTGCAAAGCTTGATCGCTGGCAGAAAGTTCTCGGGCACCTTGGTGGCCTGAAAGAAGACTAAAATATGCCAGACTTAAACGATCAGGCCTTCGGAGAATTTGTAGCCGAATACGGCGAATTACTCGATGAACTTCAGCCCTCTATAATGAAACTGGAAGAGGAACCGGGCCGAATCGAACTCATTGAAGAGCCGTTCAGGATACTTCATTCAATAAAAGGTATGGCCTCCTTTTTCTCTCTGAACCCGGTAAAAAAAATTGCTCACCAGCTTGAAGATCTTCTAACCGAAATAAAAGGGGACCGGTCTACTATTACCCCCGGCGTTATCGATGTCCTTCTGCAGGGCACTCAGATCCTTGAGCGACTTTATCGCGATATTACGGCCGGGGAAAAACAGCTGGAGCTTACGGACCGGGAAGAAGAATTACTTAAGGAGGCCCAGCAGTTAAAAGAAGAAGGGGAGGATATCTCTTTATTTGTTGAGCAGCTGCTTGATGATTTGAAATCTGTTGTTGTTGAAATGCTTGAGACGGATGAGATAGCCGGGCACCATCTGGTGGAGAGTTTGAATGAAAAAATAATGGAAGCAGAAACTTCCTTTTCGGGCCGGAAAGAAAAGGAAGAAACCAGCGCTGGCGAGCAGAAAATATTTATTGACCATACGGTGGTGGTTGACGGAAAAAATATTGAAGATAACCTGGCTGTCCTGGAAAAGATTGCTCGCGAATGTCTTGAAGAGCAATCGGAGGAACTTCCAGCTGAAAAAACCAGAGAGTTTAAGGAAAAACTTGAGGCACTGCTGGAAAGCTGCACCGGGCCTCAGGGGAAAGCCGCCCGGGAAACCCTCCAGACGATGGAAGAAGAGCTGGAAGTGTTTACAGAGACGACAGGTTTTAACTATATTCTTGCCGATTCCTTTTTAAAACATTTCAGAAGCCTGAAAAAACTGTTATCCCGTTCAGGAGCCGAGATAAAATCCGAGGCGGAAGAAAAGGCCGAATCAGCAGGTGGTCAAAAAGAATCACGGCAGATAAGCCGTACTTTTCGGATTGAAGAGAACCGGGTCGATCAGTTCATGGAGTATGTCGGGGAACTTATTATAACCGGAGAAATGTATAAGAACGTTACCCGTGAACTGATGGCTGCCAATATTGATAAGAGTCTTAAGAGCCAGTTAAAGGATACCAACCTCTCTTTCCAGAAACTATCCGATAATCTGCAGACGAGTCTTCTGGAGATAAGACGCGTCCCAATTAAAAAGCTGCTAAAGAAATACCCGGCAGTTGCCCGCCGCCTGGCCGGGGAACTGGACAAAGAAGTGGAAGTTATTCTCGAGGGAGAAGAAACAGAAGTTGACAAAAGCCTTGTTGAGACTCTTGAGGTCCCTTTAACTCACCTGGTCCGTAACGCTGTTGACCACGGTATTGAATCTCCCGAATTTCGTAAGAGAAAAGGGAAAGACTCCACCGGTACAATAAAAATCAAGATTGCAGCCGATCAGGAAACTCTTTTTATCGAGATCAGCGATGATGGATCCGGACTGAACAAAGAAGCGATAAAAGATAAAATATTAGAAAAAGGTCTTGCAAGTAAAAAGGAACTGGAAAATATGGAAGACAACGATATTTTTCAGTTCCTTTTTAAATCAGGTTTTTCAACCGCTGAGGAGGTCTCCGAGGTTTCGGGCCGGGGTGTGGGGATGGATGCGGTCCGGGAAAAGCTGCGGGAAGCCGGTGGCACCATTGAGGTTAATTCAGAAGAAGGCAGAGGTTCTCGTTGGCGGATGGAGCTTCCCCGGGCTCAGATGGTAGTTGTGGAGGAAGGGCTGGTTGTATCCAGCGGACGTGAGAAATTTGTTGTCCCCCTGGAAAAGGTTTATGAATCTATATCCCTGAACAAGGTTAAGATTACCCGGGTGGAGGGCCGGGGCATGGTGGTTCGTCTGCGGGAAAAGCTATATCCTGTCTACTGGCTGGGTGAAGCCCTGCAGACTGGAGGATTTAATTGCCGTGAAAATAAGCAGGAGGAAATTGTGCTTATAGTTCGTGATGAACAGGCCAGTTTTGCCCTGGTGGTTGACAGGATTCTGGATCGAAAGAAAGTAGTTGTCCAGGACCTGGGGCCTGCCTTCAAAGATGTCGGTTATTCCGCCGGCTGTGCCCTGATGGGGGATGGAACGGTAAGCCTGATTATTGACCCGCCGGGATTTTTAGAGATTATTGGAAAAGAGGAAAATGTTAGGCCGGAGAATATTTGATGAAATCGGGCAGAGATACAATGGTAACGGCAAATTGTTACGAAAACCTTTTTTACGAATTTGCTCGTCCGCTTATTGTTTTTAAACCTGCGACTCTTGAGATTATTGATTTAAACAGTGCCGCTGTCCGGTTATTGGACCGGAAAAAAGAAAAGCTCATAAACCGGCCCCTTACAGATATTCACCCCGCGGCCGGTAGAGAACAGAGCAGACTTCTCTACGAATTACTCGCGGAGAGGGTGGCCGCCCAAAAAGAATATTCCCGCCAGGCTTCCTTGACAATTGATCTCCCCACCGCTGAAAATTTAGATATTCCGGCCCGTATTTTTTCCTTCAAAG
>JBKGYI010000009.1:0-13333 GCA_046546195.1 bacterium
TATTGATACCCCCGGTCACGTTGATTTTACGATTGAGGTTGAACGTTCCCTGCGTGTTCTGGATGGGATGATCGGTGTCTTCTGTGCTGTCGGCGGAGTAGAGCCCCAGTCGGAAACAGTCTGGCGTCAGGCTGACAAATACAGTGTGCCTCGCCTGGCTTTTGTTAATAAAATGGATCGGATTGGTGCTGACTTTTATCGCGTTGTAGATCAACTCAAAGACAGATTTGGTGCTAATGCTGTGCCAATTCAGCTGCCCGTTGGTGCTGAAAGTGATTTCAACGGCTGTATTGATCTTTTAAGAATGAAATACCTGGAATGGAAAGATGATACTCTTGGCGCTCAGTATGAGGTGCTGGATATACCTGAGGATATGCGCGAGAAGGCCGAACAGATGCGTGCTCAGCTTGTGGAAGCCGCAGTCGAATACGATGATCAATTGTTAGAAAAATATCTTGAAGATGCTGAAATTAGTAATGATGAGTTGAAATCGGCTATCCGTAAAGGTGTTCTTGCCGTTGATTTATTGCCGGTACTGGTAGGTTCGTCTCTACAAAACACCGGAGTGCAAACGCTGATCGACGCCGTTGTTGATTATTTGCCGTCGCCGCTTAATGTTCCGGCGATTGAGGGGTTGAATCCCGAAACCGGTGACGAGGAGATGCGTCGTGCGGATGATAATGAACCGTTTGCTGCGATTGCCTTTAAAATTGTTACCGATCCTTATATTGGAAAACTGACTTTCTTCCGCTGTTACAGCGGCACCCTGGAGGCTGGTTCTTACATTTTGAATCCGCGTTCCGGTGAAAAAGAGCGTGTCGGCCGTTTGCTTCAGATGCATGCAGATGACCGTGAGGAAAGAGATGTTATCTATGCCGGTGATATAGCCGCGGCCGTTGGTCTCGGAGATACAAAAACCGGTGATACACTCTGTGATCTGGAAAAACCGATTATTCTGGAAGAAATGGAATTTCCGGAACCTGTTATCAGCGTTGCGATTGAGCCGAAAACGAAAGCTGATCAGGAAAAACTGTTTACCTCACTGCGCAAGCTGGCTGAAGAGGATCCGACTTTTACGATGGAGATTGATCATGAGACCGGGCAGACAATAATCAGTGGTATGGGTGAACTTCACCTTGAGATTATTGTTGATCGCCTGCTCAGAGAGTTCAAAGTGGGGGCTAATGTGGGCGCTCCGCAGGTTGCGTACAAGGAAACTATCACCGCCACTGCCGATGTGGAAGCCAAACATATTAAACAATCCGGTGGCCGTGGGCAATATGGACATGTTAAGATGATAGTTGAGCCCCTGGAAAGTGGAACAGGGTTTGAATTTGTTGATAAGATAAAAGGTGGTAATATTCCGCGGGAGTTTATACCCGCTGTTGAAGATGGAATTGTAGAGGCCATGGAAGCCGGTCCAATGGCCGGATATCCGGTAGTCGACATTAAGGTGGAACTTTATGATGGTAGTTATCATGATGTTGATAGTAGTGAAATCGCCTTTAAAATTGCCGGATCCAAGGGTTTTAAGAAAGGCTTTAACCAGGCATCACCTATTTTGCTTGAACCGATAATGGAGTGTGAGGTTGTGGCTCCTGAAGAATACAGCGGAGATGTGATTGGCGATTTAAACTCACGCCGTGGCCAGGTTAAAGGGATGGATAAACGCGCTGGTGCTCAGGTAGTGAGGGTTTCTGTGCCGCTTTCGGAGATGTTTGGTTACGCCACGGACCTGCGTTCTTTGACCCAGGGTCGCGGGAATTACAGCATGGAGTTTTCACACTACGATGAAGTACCGGCCGGAATTGCTAAAAAAATTGTTGAAGAGAAGTCAGTTACCAGTTAAGCTGTTGGAACAGAATATTTCATAGGAGGTCTAAATAATGGCTAAACAGAAGTTTGAAAGGACAAAACCACACGTGAACATCGGTACGATTGGTCACGTTGATCACGGTAAGACAACTCTTACCGCTGCAATAGTGCATTACCTTGCCGGGCAGGGTTTTGCAGACGACATGGGGTTTGATGATATTGATAACGCCCCCGAGGAAAAAGAGCGGGGAATAACAATTGCTACCGCTCACGTTGAATACGAGACAGAAAACCGGCATTATGCTCACGTTGACTGTCCCGGTCACGCTGACTATGTAAAGAATATGATTACAGGTGCGGCCCAGATGAATGGTGCTATCCTGGTTGTTAGTGCCGCTGACGGTGCTATGCCCCAGACGCGAGAGCACCTTTTGCTTGCCCGTCAGGTAGGAGTGCCCGATCTGGTTGTGTTTATAAACAAAACCGATCAGGTTGATGACCCCGAGCTTATCGAGCTTGTGGAGATGGAAATCAGAGATCTGCTTAACGATTACGATTTCGACGGTGATGATGTGCCGGTAATCTGCGGTAGCGCTCTTGAAGCTCTGGAAAATACTGAGGATGAAGAAAAAACGGAATGTATTCGGGAACTTCTTGATGCGATTGATTCTCACATTCCCGAACCGGAACGCGACGTTGACAAACCTTTCCTGATGGCTATTGAGGATGTTTTCACAATCACCGGGCGCGGAACAGTTGCAACCGGTCGTGTCGAAAGAGGAAAAATTAACGTTAATGACCCGGCTGAATTAGTTGGTCTGCGCGAAGAACCGCTGGAGACCACTGTTACCGGTCTGGAAATGTTTAGAAAATTGCTTGATCAAGCTGAAGCAGGCGATAACATAGGTGCTCTGCTTCGCGGTATAGATAAAAATGAAGTTGAGCGGGGAATGGTTCTTGTTGAACCCGGTAGTGTGACTCCGCATACTAAATTCAGAGGCGAAGCCTACATCCTGACAAAAGAAGAGGGTGGACGGCACACCCCCTTCTTTGACGGCTATCGTCCCCAGTTTTACATGAGGACGACTGATGTTACCGGTTCGGTAACGCTGCCCGAAGATATCGAGATGGTAATGCCGGGCGATAACGTTGAGGTTAACGTGGAATTGATGGTCCCGGTAGCGATGGAAGAAGGTCAGCGGTTCGCCATTCGTGAGGGTGGTAAAACTGTCGGAGCGGGAGTTATTTCCGAGATAATTGAGTAAGGTTTTCCTTTCGACGCTCCGCGTTACCACTATAAATAGTTTGATTTTTCGTGCCAGGAGAGGGTCTGCGGCTGCAGACCCTCTCCTTTCACTAAGATAACCTTTTTACAATTAGCCAAAACCACCATAATTTGTGGTTTTAATTGTAGGAATCCCGGGTGGTTCTGTGTCCCGGGCCTGTCTGCTTTTTGTTAAAAAAGTTGTGGCATTTGTTTGTTCTACAGTTTACAGAGTAAAATAATTTCGGTATACTATCTGCTTATGTGCAAGAAGTAAATGATGAGAGAGATTAAAGGAGGTAAACGGTGTGACCCGAAGAATTCGTATTAAGCTCAAGGCTTACGATTATAGATTGATTGACCGTTCAGCGGAGGAAATTGTATCTGCTGCGGAACGCACAGGTGCAAAAATCAAGGGTCCCGTACCTCTGCCGACAGATATTCGTCGTTATACGGTGAATAAATCCCCTCACAAGTTTGAGCAGGGGAAAGAGCAGTTTGAACTTCGTACCCACAAGCGGCTCCTGGATATTATGGAGCCTAATAATGACACCATGGAAGCTCTTGGCCAGTTGAACATTATGGCCGGGGTTGACGTTGAGATTAAAGGATAAATCAGGAGTAAATATTATGTTAAAAGTTTTGTTGGCAAAAAAAGTTGGGATGACCCGAATATATGATGGCGATCGGGCAATACCTGTTACCGTCGTGGAATCACCGGATTGTGTCCTGGTAAAAAAACGGATGATTAACGGTGCTTCTTCCGTCCAGATCGGGTTTGATGAAAACGAAAAATTAAACAAGCCACAGCGAGGCCAGTTTGAAGCGGTAGGTGTCAAACCCCGTCGTGTGCTGAAGGAGTTTATTGTTTCTGAAAACTCTCCTCTGCTGGAGCTTGATGAAGGTACTGATATAAAACCGGATATATTTGAAGAGGGTGAGCTGGTTGATGTTTCCGGTAAAACGAAAGGTCGCGGTTTTCAGGGAGTAATGAAACGCTGGAATTTTTCCGGCGGACCGGCTTCACACGGCGGACGTTTTGGCCGCCGAACCGGTTCTATTGGTAATGCCGCTGATCCCAGCAGGGTTTATCCGAACAAAAAGATGCCCGGTCAGTATGGTAACGATAACCAAACAGTAGAGAATTTAAAAGTTATGAGAATAGTGGCCGAGGAAAACATTATTTTAATTGCGGGATCTGTTCCCGGTGCTTCGGACGGACTTCTGATCATAAGAAATGCGCGAAAAGGTGAAGAAAATGGCAGCTGAAATTAAAAAAATCGATGAAAAACAGATCGGCGGTTGGCTGACCGAGGAATATAATCCCGGTTTGATCCATCAGGCGGTAGTTACTTACCAGGCCAACAGGCGCGCGGGTACAGCTGCAACTAAAAATAGAAGTCAGGTCGCTGGAAAAAACAAGAAACCATGGCGCCAGAAAGGAACCGGCCGTTCCCGGCACGGGAGTGAAATAAGTCCTATCTGGGTGGGCGGTGGACGTGCCCATGGTCCGCGCTCAGCTGATTATTCCAAAAAGATAACTTCGAAAATGAAGAGAAAAGCGCTGTTAAGTGCGCTGTCCCGGAGGTTTGAAGAAGGGGCGCTTTATTTGCTGGATGCTCCTCAGCTTGAAAAACCGTCAACTTCTGAGCTGCATAAAATATTTATTGATAATGGTTTAAATTCTGAAAAGATCCTCCTGCTGCTGGATAGCGAGGAAAAAAACCTGAGGCTTTCAGTGCGTAATCTTCCCTATTGTAAACCGTTTGATTCCGGGAGTCTGAATGTTTTTCAGGTTGTGGCCAACCCGGTTATTGTATTTACAGAAGCCGGATTAGAAAATGCCAGGGAGTGCTTTGAAAATGGAATACAGTGAAGTTCTTTACAGGCCGCTTGTGACTGAGAAATCGGTTGGGCTTCAGGAGAAAAAAAATAAATATACTTTTGAGGTTAACCCTCGAGCCAATAAAATTCAGATTAAAGATGCCGTGGAAAAACAGTTTAATGTTTCGGTCGAGAACGTGAGAACGATGAACATGCACGGTAAACAGCGTCGTGTTCGTTATAACACCGGGTATACAGGTGACTGGAAAAAAGCAGTTGTTACCCTGGCCGAAAATGACCATATTGAAATTGTGGAGGGACTTGCAGGATGAAAAGACATAAACCGACAACGCCGGGCCGTCGCCAGTATGTGTCCGTGGATCGCTCGCTGTTATCAAAAAAACGTCCGGAAAAAAGTTTAACCGAATTCCGGGCTAAAAAAGGCGGCCGCAATAACTATGGGAGAATTACAGTTCGTGGCCAGGGTGGCGGACACAAGCGTCTTTACCGCAGGATAGATTTTAAACGAGATAAAGATAATGCTACCGCCCGTGTGGAATGTATCGAATATGACCCCAACCGCTCGGCTTATATAGCTCTTTTAGTATATGCCGACGGTGAGAAAAGATATATTATTGCTCCTCGCGATTTGAATGCGGGGATGGTGGTTCAATCCGGGTCCGGCTCGCCGATTCGGATCGGTAATAATCTGCCCCTGGAAGAGATTCCAACCGGAGCCACGGTTCACAACATAGAGTTAAAACCGGGCAAGGGCGGCCAGATTTGCCGCGGCGCGGGCACAAGTGCTCGCCTGGGAGCCAAGGAAAACGGTTATGCTCTGATCAATTTGCCTTCCGGGCAGGGGCGCTGGGTTAATCTTAAATGCAGAGCCACAATAGGCAGTGTTGGAAACGCGGAACATATTAACCGTTCACTTGGTAAGGCGGGACGGTCGCGTCATTTAAACAAACGACCGATTACAAGAGGTATGGCCCAAAACCCGGTTGACCACCCGCTGGGTGGAGGAGAAGGCCGTGGTAAGGGCGGCCACCCCCGCTCGCCGAGTGGTAGATGGGTAGTCGGCCAGAAAACAAGGAAAAACAAGCGAACTGACAGGTTCGTTGTTAAAAAGATTCGAGAATAGGTGATTTTGAATGCGCAGTAGTAAGAAAGGCCCTTTCGTTGATGAACATCTGGCGGAAAAAGTGGAAGTTGCTCGTGCGGGCGGTGGCGACGAGGTAATTAAAACCTGGTCGAGACGTTCGATGATAACGCCGGATATGGTTGGTCTGACAATATCGATATATAACGGCCGCCAGCATGTTCCTGTTTTTATTTCAGAAAATATGGTCGGCCACAAACTCGGTGAGTTCGCGCATACAAGAATTTTCCGCGGTCACAAGCGGACCGAAAACAGAGTTATTAAGAAGCCGGGAGGATAAGAAAAAATGGAAGCAAAAGCAGTAGCGAAACACTTGAAAATGTCCGCGCACAAGATGCGACCGGTTGCTGATTTGGTTCGGGATAAAAATCTTCCCGAAGCCTATGATATTTTAACACATACCAATCGCAGAGCGGCTGCGCTATTGGCCAAGGCCATACGCAGTGCTCAGGCGAATCTTGAGGACCAGGATCCGACCGCGCGACCGGAAGAAACTGCGATTAAAGAGCTGCGTGTTGATGAAGGTCCGACTATGAAAAGATGGATGCCCCGGGCCATGGGCCGGGCAACGCCGATAAATAAAAGGACAAGTCATGTCACGGTAATTGTCGGTAACAATGCAATGGAGGAGTTATAAGCTTTGGGACAGAAAATACATCCAATAGGATTTCGTATCGGGATAACCGAAGACTGGAAAGACAAATGGTACGCTCAGGGTGATGAGTATGCCGCCAACGTGTTAGAAAGTAAGAAGCTGCGCGATGAAATTTTCAATCAGTATCCCCACGCGCTGATAAGCGATATTGTTATCAAGCGTTTTGGGAATAAAATAAAAATAGATATTTCAGCCGCTCGCACCGGTATTATAATTGGTCGCGGTGGTTCAAACATTAAACAACTGCGGCAAGATTTAGTTGAACTTGTCGATAATACTGAGTTCGAAATTAATATTGAAGAGGTAAGTTCCCCGGAAACAGATGCAACTTTAGTTGCTCAGGGGATAGCGGAAAAACTTGAAAACAGAGTTCATCATCGCCGGGCAATGAAGGAAGCCATGCAAAATGCTATTCGTCGCGGGGCCCTGGGAATAAAGGTTCAGGTGGCCGGACGGCTTAATGGGGTTGATATTGCCCGACGTGAATGGTACAGAGAGGGTCGGATACCTCTGCATACACTGCGAGCTAAGATTGACTATTCTTTAGCCGAAGCGTATACAAAGTTTGGGATTATAGGTGTAAAAGCCTGGATATTTAAAGGAGAAGAACTCTAATGCTGCAACCGAAAAGACAAAAATACTTAAAACAGCAGCGCGGTAGAATGCGCGGATTCAGTCGCCGGGGAAGCAAACTGGCATTTGGTTCTTATGGCCTGAAAGCCCTTGAACCGGCCTGGGTTACATCGCGGCAGATTGAGTCGGCCAGGATTGTTATCGCCCGTGCCCTGCAGCGTGAAGGAAAATTCTGGATACGTGTTTTTCCCGATAAACCGGTTACTTCCACTCCGGCCGAGACCCGGATGGGTAAGGGTAAAGGGGCAATAGAATATTATGTGGCAGTTATTAAACCGGGTAGGATTTTATTTGAACTTGGCGGAGTTGATGCTGACAGAGCCAAAGAGGCAATTCGCCGGGCCGGGCATAAACTGCCGATGAAGACAAAATTTGTCCAGCGGGAGATTTTATAAGATGGATATCGAACAGATTCGCCAGATGAATGACGAAGAATTAAGGGCTAAAAAAAGAGAACTAAAGGAAGAGTTGGGCAATTTGCGGATGCAAAAATCTGTTGCTCCGCTTGAAAACCCGATGCGTTCGCCTGAAATCAGAAAGACGATCGCCCGGATTAATACAATAGAAAATGAACGTGAAAGCCAGGAGGCCAGTAAGTAATGAATGAAAAAACAGATAACAGAAAGGTGCGCAGAGGGCAGGTTGTTTCTGCCGCTATGGATAAAACAATCGTAGTAGAAACGCTCAATGTTCGCAAAAATAATCTGTATAACAAACGGTTACAGAGAACTACTAAATTTAAGGTTCATGATGAACAGGAACTGGCCCGGGAGGGGGACGTGGTTAGAATAAAAGAAACCCGTCCGATCAGTAAAACAAAACGCTGGCGCTTGCTTGAAATCGTGCAAAAAGCCGGACTTGCTGAAAAAGAGAAAGTATCGGGTGAAAGCAAAGAAATCACCCCCGGTGAAGAGCTATGATACAACAGGAAACAAAATTAAAGGTAGCCGACAATTCCGGCGGTAGAATAATACAGTGTATAAAGGTGCCGGGAAACTCTCGCCAGCGTTATGCGGGGCTGGGAGATGTGGTTGTGGCCAGCGTGAAAAAATCGATCCCTTCCGGCGAGGTTTCAAACGGTGAGATTGTGAAGGCTGTCATAGTGCGCACGGTAAAAGAAAAAAAACGTGATGACGGTAGTTATATAGCTTTTGATGACAATGCTGCTGTGATTATTAACAACGAGGGGTTGCCGATGGGAACCAGAATTTTTGGTCCGATCGCCCGTGAATTACGTGACAAAAATTTTATGAGGATTATTTCGTTAGCTCCGGAGGTTATTTGAATGTCTAATAAAATAAAACATATTCGGTCCGGAGATCAGGTAGTAGTTTTGACCGGTAAGGATCGTGGTAAGACTGGCGAGGTAATTGAAACTCTGCCCGGGCAGGAAAAAGTTCTTGTCGAGGGTGTTAATGTGGTGACCCGTCATCAGAGACAGACCTCACAGCAACAGCCCGGGGGTATTATTGAACGTGAGGCCCCGATTCATATTTCGAATGTGCAGTTGATTGATCCGCATTCTAATGAGCCGACCCGTGTCGGGCGAGAATATGACACCAATCGCGGCCGCTGGGTCAGGGTTGCTAAAAAAAGCGGGAAACAGATAGATTAGGTTTATTGGATACCAAGATAAAGGAAGAATAATATGAGTCCAGCAGTTAAAACAAGACATGAGCAATGGATAGAAAAACGGGAGAGAATTCAAAAGGAACTTGGTCTTGAAAATGTAGAGGCTGTTCCGCGCATTGAAAAGGTGGTAATCAATGTTGGGGTTGGCGATGCCACTGAAAATATAAAGAAGTTTGAGACGATCGAGGAAAACCTGGCAAGGATAACCGGTCAGAAACCGGTGGTTACCCGGGCCCGGAAATCGATTGCCGCTTTTGGGACTCGCGCCGGTGATCCCCTGGGCCTCAAAGTTACTCTGCGTGGTTCTAAAATGGAAGAATTTCTTGCCAGACTGATTAATATTGCGCTGCCGCGAACCCGTGATTTCAGGGGTTTGAGAGCCGATTCTTTCGATGAAAATGGCAACTATTCGCTGGGGATAAAAGAACACGGTATTTTCCCCGAGATATCTTATGATGAAATTGATTTCGTTTTTGGTATGGATGTTACTGTTGTTACCAGCGCTAACAATGCTGAAGAATCCAGGGTTTTGCTTGATGAATACGGTTTTCCGTTAAAAGAAGCTTAAACGCTTAAATAAATTTGGAGTGATATAAGTTGGCTCGTAAAGCTTTGTTGGAAAAATGTAATAAAGAGAGTAAATACGAAGTAAGAGAATATAACCGCTGTAAAAATTGCGGCCGATCAGGTGCATATATGCGCGACTTTGGCCTTTGCCGGCTCTGTTTTCGCAAACTGGCCCACCTGGGTCAGTTGCCTGGGGTTCGTAAGTCGAGCTGGTAAGTAAAATACACCTGTTTAATGACGAATGGAGGAAAAAAATTGAGTATGACAGATCCGATTGCTGATATGTTAACCCGATTGCGGAATGGTATTACACGCCAGAAAGAGGCCGTGGATATTCCGGCGTCGAAAATAAAACGTGGAATATGCCGTAAATTGCTGGATGAGGGTTATCTGCGAGAATTTAAATTTATTAGAAATAAACGGCAGGGTTTGCTGCGTGTTTATCTGAAATATGATGATGAGGGTAGATGTGTCATTAATTCCCTCAAGCGGAAAAGCAAACCAAGTTTGCGTGTTTATATCGGTGTGGAAGATATTCCCGTTGTGAAAAGTGGTATCGGTACCGCTTTGCTTTCCACTCCGCGCGGGGTATTAACTGGAAAAGAAGCTCGTCAGGAAAATGTCGGCGGCGAGTATATCTGTGAGGTGTGGTAGAAATGTCAAGGCTTGGTAAACGACCGGTTGAGATCCCCGACTCCGTTACTGTTGATTATAAAGATAGAACGCTGACGGCTGAAGGACCCCGGGGTAAACTTTCTCTTGAAATTCCTCGCGATATTGGTGTGAAGATCGATGGAGATAGTATTAAGGTTTCCCGGCCCGGCGACCAAAAAAGATTCAAAAGTATGCACGGTTTGATATGGTCGCTTGTTAGCAATTTGATACATGGTGTTAGTGAAGGTTATGAGAAAACACTGCTGCTTTCGGGTCTTGGTTACCGTGTTAAAAAGCAGGCAAACAGCCTGGAAATTGAGCTTGGTTTTTCAAATCCGATTAAAGTAGACATACCGGAAAAACTCGAAGTTGATGTTCCAAACAACACAACGATAAAAGTTTCCGGAGCTGATAAACAACTCGTTGGTCAGTTTGCCGCGACAGTGCGCCAGCTTCGGATACCCGACCCTTACAATCAGAAAGGGATTAAATACGAGGGAGAACGTATCCGTAAGAAAGTTGGTAAAGCCGTTGGTGGCGAAGGAGCCATGGGTGCTTAAGGAGAATTTATTATGACAACATTATCATCGAAACAACGACGTAAGAAAAAACACCGCAGGGTGCGTAAAAAAATAAGTGGCCGCCCGTCACGACCGCGTCTTTGTGTTTTTAAAAGCAGCAAGCACATCTACGCCCAGCTTGTTGATGATTTCACAAGCAGGGTCCTTGTCGGGGCTTCCAGTCTCTCTCCGGAAATAAAAGAGGAGTATGCCCGGGGTAACTGTGAGGCGGCTCATAAAGTTGGCGAGCTGATTGCCCGGCAGGCCCGTGAACTGGATATAGAAGAGGTAGTTTTTGATCGCGGTGGTTACCGCTATCATGGTCGCGTCGCGGCTGTGGCAGATGGCGCTCGCGAAGAGGGGCTTCAATTTTAAAATTAAAATTAATAACAAAGGCAGGAGATAGTTGTGGCTAAAAAACTTCAGGATCGCGTTGTTTATATAAATAGAGTCTCCAAGGCGGTGGCCGGTGGTTCTAACTTTGGCTTCAGCACCATGGTTGCTGTTGGAGATGAGGATGGCCGGGTCGGGATCGGTATAGGTAAGGCAAAAGAAGTTCCGGCTTCAATTAATAAAGGCCGCGCCGAAGCTGAAAAAACAATGATTGAGGTCCCCCGCTTGAATAAAACGATACCTTACGCGGTAGAAGGGCGCCATGATGCGGCTCATGTCCTGTTGAAGCCGGCTTCGCCCGGAACCGGTGTTATAGCCGGTGGTGCTGTACGTGCTCTGGTTGAACTGGCCGGAATCAAAGATATATTGACTAAATCCCTGGGTTCGGATAATCCGCTTAATATTGCCCGGGCTACTATGAACGCCATAAAAAAAATTAGAAGTCCGCATGAAATAGCTAACTTGCGTGGGATTTCGGTTGACGAACTGTTAAAAGATAATCCGTTCGGCGGGCTTAGTGCTGATGAAGTTGATGCCAAACAAGAAAAAGAGGAAGCAGAAGAAGCTCGGAAAGCTGAGGAAGCGTCGGCTAAAGAAGCTGAAGTCGAAATAGAAGCGGCCGCATCCGCCCCGACCGAGGAAGAACCAGAAAAGGAAGAGGTGTCCGCAGTTGAACCTACATGATCTTTCACCTGCACCCGGTAGTAAAAAAGGTAAAGTAAGGCGCGGCCGTGGACTTGCTGCTCACCGGGGGCAGACTGGTGGCCGGGGCGAAAAGGGCCAGAAAAAACGTTCTAAAGTACCTGCCTATTTTGAGGGTGGGCAAACTCCGCTTTACAGACGTTTGCCCAAACGTGGTTTTACATCGCTTAATGAAAAATCGCGGCCCCAGGTGGTTAATGTTGATAAATTAAATAAATTCGAATCAGGAACTGAGGTTACCGTGGAGTTGCTCCGTGAGAACGGTTTGATCAAAGGTTCCGGCCCGGTAAAATTACTCGGCCGCGGTAGTCTTGAAGTTGAACTTACGGTTTGTGTGGACAGTGCTTCCGCTTCCGCCCGTGAAAAAGTAGAAGAGGCCGGCGGCCGGGTTGAACTGCTAACCGGGCGCGACAGGGGTTAGTAATTCGTGCTTAAAGCATTTTTGAACAGTTTAAAGATTCCGGAAGTTCGAAACAAGCTTTTATTTACGTTTGGGTTGCTTGCTGTTTATCGAATTGGTTCCCGGATAGTTATTCCCGGAGTTGATCCGATAGCAGTTGAAGAGCTGGGCTCACAGGGGGGGCTGCTTGAGCTGGCTGATATGTTTTCCGGTGGTGCTTTTTCCCAGTTTGCTGTTTTCGCGCTCGGTATTATGCCCTATATCAGTGCTTCAATTATTATGCAGCTTCTTACCGCTGTAATTCCCGCCCTCGAAGAACTTAAAAAAGAAGGACAGCAGGGGCAGAAAAAAATAAATCAGTATACCCGGTTTTTAACCGTTTTAATTGCCACTGTCCAGGGGCTGGGGATGACTATTCGTTCCGTTCAGGTTGGTGTGGCTCCTTCTACGGCTATGTTTTATTTTATATCTGTTCTTTCCCTGGTTACCGGTGCTGTTTTTGTAATGTGGCTGGGTGAGCAGATAACAGAATACGGGATAGGTAACGGTATCAGTCTTTTAATTTATGTCAGTATTATTTCATCGATCCCCCGTCTGTTTGTTGATACTTACCGGCTCTGGAAAGTGGGAGAATTTGATATTCTTGCGATGATTGCTCTGTTTGGCCTGCTGCTGGGCTTGTTTGTTGTATGTGTCTGGATTCAGACTGCCGAGCGCCGGGTGCCTGTTAAATACGCCCGCCAGGTCCGGGGTCGTAAAGTATATGGCGGACAGGCCTCACACCTGCCGCTTAAAGTTGATTACAGCGGTGTTATCGCGGTAATTTTTGCTTCCAGTGTGATGCTTTTTCCTGTCCTTATTTTCCAGTTTGCAGTGGGCGATCCCGCTGAGTCCGGCTGGCTGGCAACGCTTACTGACTGGTTGCAAAGAGGCGGATTTTTATGGGCGATTATTTACACTTCCCTTATTATAGTTTTCTGTTATGTTTATACTGCTATAAGTTTTAATCCCAGCGATGTTGCTGATAACCTGAAAAGAAGCGGCGGTTTTATACCGGGTCGGCGCCCGGGTC